>JBIKIA010000169.1:0-9071 GCA_044361885.1 Prosthecobacter sp.
GATGGCGCTTAACTCAGCGTCACTGGCGATCTTTTGATCGAGCAAATGCTTCTTCAATCGAGCAATCGGGCAACGTGTTTTCCACACATCCACGTCTTCACGCGTGCGGTAAGTGAAGTCGCCCATGCCTTCGGCGTGCGCGCGGGTGCGGTAGGTTTTGCATTCGATGAGTGTGGGGCCTTCGCCGTTGCGGGCACGCTTCACGGCCTCGCCGGCAGCGGCTTCAACGGCGAGCACATCGTTGCCATCTACTTCGATGCTGGCGATGCCATAAGCTGCTCCTCGCGCAGCCACGTTGGGGTTGCCCGCGACTGTCGAAAACGGAACCTCGGTGGCGAACTGGTTGTTCTCGCACACGAACAGCACAGGAAGCTTCCAGATGCTCGCCATGTTCAGGCCTTCGTGAAACGCGCCGTTGTTCGCCGCGCCATCGCCGAAGAAGGCGACCCCGACATTGCCTGTCTTCATGATCAAAGAACTGTAGCCCGCGCCGGTGGCTTGCAGGATGCAAGGACCGACGATGCCGCTGGTGCCCATCATGCCGATCTCCGGCGCGAACAGATGCATGGAACCGCCGCGCCCCCGCGAGCAGCCGGTCTCGCGACCATAGAGTTCCGCCATCAGTTGACGCGGTTCCATGCCTTTGGCGAGGGCATGACCGTGACCGCGATGCGTGCTGAAGACGGCATCCGCATCATGCAAATGCGCGCACACACCCGTAGCGATGGCTTCCTCGCCAACATAGGTGTGGCAGGCTCCGGGGATAAGTCCGCGCTGATGCGATTTTGCGAGGCGTTCCTCCACCATGCGGATGGTGAGCATGGTGCGGTAGAGTTGAAGCGGGGATGATTGGTTCGTGATGGAACTCATGCTGATTTAGGTTTGAGACGCAGAAAGCTGATGATGATGCCGCCGACGATGAAGCAGGCGGCGAGGAAGTGGAGGCACTGCATTTCGCCGTAGCCGTGCGTGCGCAGCCAGCCGGTGACGTGGTTGCCTGCGTAGCCGGCGAGGTTCGCACCCATGTTGATCAAACCGGTGGCCACTGCGGCGGCTGAGGCGGTGAGCGTGAGCGATGGCAGCGTCCAAAACGGTGCGATCCAGAAGAACGCGCCCAGCGCGGTGAGGCAGAGCCAGATCATCTGCGTGCCGAATCCTTGCCCCGGAATCGTGCTGCACAGGAGGAATATGCCGGTGGCGATCATGCCGCCCGCCGCGTGCCATTTGCGATCTCCCGTTCTATCAGCAGTCTGGCCGGAGATGAGCACGCTGAGGATGCCGCAACTGTAGTAGAGGCCGCTGTAGAGCAGCGTCATTTGATCCGAGCCGCCGGAGAGATTCTTCACTGTGGTCGGCAACCAAAAGCTGAGCGCGTAGCCGCCGCTGTTGCCCACCAATACACCGATCACGAGCAGCCACACCGCAGGCAATCGCAGCGCCTGCCAGACGGAGATTTTGCCAGTCGCTTCCTTTGCCGCCGCTTCAGCAGCGAGCACGCCTTCGAGATGATCGCGCTCGGCTTGAGTGAGCCACGTTGCATTTCGAGGTCGATCTGTGAGAAAGGCAAGAACGACAAAGCCAAGCACCACCGCAGGCAGCCCCTCCACAATGAAAAGCCACTGCCAGCCATCGAGTCCGAACCATTTCACATCCAGCAGCATCGACGACACCGGCGCACCGAGCGCAAGACTGAACGGCACGGCCACGAGCAAGCCCGACAGTGCCCGCGAGCGATCATTCTGCGCAAACCAGTGCGTGAAATACACGATGATGCCGGGAAAGAATCCCGCCTCCGCCACACCGAGGAAGAACCGCGCCCAGTAGAACTGCGACGGCGTGTGCACGAAGGCCATCGCCGCCGAGATGAAGCCCCAAGTAATCAGGATGCGCGCGAACCACTTCCTCGCGCTCCAGCGCTCCACCAGCAATGCGCCTGGAATCTCCAGGAACAGATAACCGATAAAGAACACGCCAATGCCGAAGCCGAACACGTCCTCCGAAAACCCCAGTGCCTCGCCCATGCGCAACTTGGCAAAAGCCACGTTCGCACGGTCGAGGTAGGAGATGATGTAGAGCAGGATGACCAAAGGCAGCACACGCCACGCGACCTTGCGGCGAAGAGCGATGGGATCGATGGCGGAGGAGGAGGTCATGGAGTGGTGGGTGGTTGGCGTGATGGCTCTCAGGACTATGGGTTCGACTCGGCCACGACGGAATTGGTGAGCGCACCAATCTTCTCGATGTCGATGGTCACGGTGTCCCCGGGTTGGAGGAATACAGGTGGCTTCATCGCAGCACCGACGCCTTGAGGCGTGCCAGTGAGAATGACAGTGCCGGGCAGAAGCGTGGTGCTGCCGCTGAGGAACTCGATGAGTGTGGGCACATCGAAGATCATGTCGTTCGTATTCGAATCCTGCATCGTATTGCCATTGAGGATGGTCTGGATGCGCAACGTGTTTGGGTCAGCGATCTCGTCCTTGAGCACCAGACAGGGGCCAAGCGGCGCAAAGGTGTCGAAGGTCTTGCCACGGCACCATTGGCTGCCACCGCGCTTGATCTGCCAGTCGCGGGCACTCACGTCATTGGCGCAGGTGTAGCCGAGCACATAATCAAGGGCATCTGCCTTAGAGACGTTTTTGCAGGCCTTGCCGATGACGACGGCCAACTCGCACTCGTAGTCCACTTCATCGCTGGCGAGATGGCGTGGCAGGACGATGTCATCGCCGGGGTTCTGCAGCGTGCCCGGCGATTTCATGAAAAGCACCGGATACTGAGGGATGGCAGCGTTGCTCTCCTCCGCGTGTTTGCGGTAGTTCAGACCGATGCAAAAGATGGCTGTGGGTGCCAGCGGCGCGAGGAGTTTGCCCGGCGTGATGATTTCATCAGTGACGTGGAAGTCGCCGAAAAGATCGCCCTCGATACGGCGGGCGGTGCCGTCGGGTTGAAGGGCTGCGTGCTGGATGGTGCCGTCGTTGGCTTGGTGGCGGATGATGCGCATGGTTGGTTGTGGGTAGGGCGTTGGAGTGATGGAGAAGTGGAGTGATGTGTTGTCTATTTTCCGGTGGTGTAGCCGCCATCCACGGTCATGGCGCTGCCGGTGACAAAGGATGCCGCATCGCTGGCGAGATAGAGCGCGGCAGAGGCGATCTCAGCTGGCGCGGCCATGCGTTTCATGGCGTGGGGAGCCTCCATCTGGCGGAGATAGTCGTCAGGATTCTCATACTGGCTCAGCATGGCATCGACAAAGCGCGTGCGAACGCGGCCGGGGCAGATGCAATTGATGCGCACGCCCGTGGTTCCGTGGTCCATGGCCATTGCTCGGGTCATGCCGACGACGGCGTGCTTCGTCGTCGTGTAGGCGAAGCGCGCCTCCATGCCCATGAGTCCGGCGATGGAGGCGATGTTGACGATGGAGCCGATGCCGCGCTCGATCATGCCGGGCAGCACTGCGCGTGAGAGGTGATACATGCCGAGCACATTAACCTTCCACAGCCTTTCCAAGTCGTCAGGCTTGGTGGTCAAAATGGTGCCGACATGCCCGACGCCCGCATTGTTGACGAGCACATCGCAGCGTCTGCATTTCTCGGTGACCGTCCGAACGGCAGCAAGGCACGAGGACTCGTCGCTGACATCCAGCACGAGCGATTCCGCGCGATGGCCTACCTCGCAAATCCGCGCTGCAGTTTGTTGCGCGGCGGCTTCGTCGCGGTCGGAGGCAAAGACAAGCGCTCCGGCTTCGGCGAAGCATTCCGCGATGGCGGCGCCGATGCCGGAACCGGCTCCGGTGACGAGGGCGATTTTGTCAGTGAGGGTAATCATGGTTGAGGATGGATTTGAAGTTGTTCTGCGGCCTCGCGGTTGGTTTTCTCGAACAAGGCGGCGTTGCCTGGCTGCTTCAGGTCGTGGTCAAAGGTGGGGATCATCTGTCTCATGCGCTCCTGGCCTTCAGCGCTGGTGAGCAGATGCGGCAGGCAGGTCTGAACGACCTTGAGCGCAATGTTCACCGAGACCGATGCGCCCGGCGATGCGCCCAGCAGCGCAGCGATCGAACGGTCTGCGGAGGAGAATACTTCGGTGCCGAAATACACCGCGCCACGGTCGGCTTTCTTGATGGCCTGCACACGGATTCCTGCCTGCACGAGCCTCCAGTGTTCCGAGCGGGCATTGGGGTAATAGTCGCGCACGGCCTCCATGCGGCTCTCCATGCTTTGCAGGCCCTGGGTGACGAGATACTTCACCAGCGAGAGGTTGCGCATGCCGGTCTGCAGCAGCGCACCGAGATTGTTCGCGCGAATCGATAGCGGCAGGTCGCTCCAGTTTCCGTGTTTGAGGAAACGCGTCGTCCATGAAGCAAACGGGCCGAAGAGAAGCTGGCGCTGGCCATTGAGTCGTCGCACATCGAGGTGTCCCGCTCCGAGGCTGGGCGATGAGGGCGGCGTGGCACCATAAACCTTCGCTTCGTGCCGTGCACAGATCAAAGGCTCATCGCACACAAGCCACTGGCCGCCGATGGGAAATCCACCAAGACCAGCGACTTCGGCGAGACCGGTGGACTGCAACAAAGGCAAGCTACCACCGCCCGCGCCAACGAAGACGAATTTCGCACGCTGCTTGCGCTCTTCACCGGAAGCCATGCATCGTAGATCGAGATGCCACTCCCCTGCCCCGCGCTGGAGTTTTGTCACCTTCCATCCGGCGGCGATGCCACAATGCTCCTGCTCCGCCAGCCAGGTGCAAAGACGGCGGGCCAGCAGGCCGTAGTCCACCTCGGTGCCATCGCCGGAGGTGGCCGCGACTGGACAAGCATCGCGGCCTTCCATCACCAGCGGAGCCCACTGTTGGATCATCGATGGATCGGTCGTGAACGTCATGCTGCGGAAGAAATGATGCTCCGCCATCGCGGTGTGCCGTGCGCGCAAGAAGTCCACGTTTTCCCGCCCCTTCACGAAGCAGACGTGCGGCACCGCATGGATGAAATCCTCGGCTGCTCCCACCATGCCTTCAGCAGTCGCGGAGCCCCAGAACTGCTTCGAGTGCTCGAACTGCTCAAAGATGCGCAACGCCCTTGTGATCGGAACGCCACCGCTTTGATCGCGTGCCGGAGTGTAGCTGAGTTCGCAAATGCCGGCGTGGCCCGTGCCCGCGTTGTTCCAACCATTCGAGGCTTCCTGCGCGAGTTCACTCGTGATCTCGACCATCTGGATGCGGAGCCGCGGATCGAGCCGCTTGAGCATCACCGCCAGCGTCGCGGACATGATGCCACTGCCGACAAGCACGATGTCGGGGGCTTCGAGGATGCAGGCATCCATGTCCGGTGGCGTTGGCATCAGTTCAGGCGGCGGTTTTCAGCACCAGTGCGCGCCGATGGCCTCGACATGCACGGCATACAGGCTGCGGCTGGCAGTCATGAAGAGGCGATTGCGGCGTGGACCGCCGAAGCACACATTGCTACACACTTCCGGGAGCACAATCTGGCCGATGCGTTTGCCCTCGGGTGAAAAGATCTGCACGCCGTCGTAACCTTCACCCACCCAGCCGGAGCCTGCCCAGATGTTGCCGTCTTTGTCGCAACGAATGCCATCAGCGAGTCCGGCGACTTCCTTGCCATTGAGGTCCATTTTCATGGAGGCGAACTCGCGGCCGTTCTTCAGCTTCGCGCCATCGATGTCCCAGACCTTGATGTTCTTCGGTGCCTCGGGGTAATGTGTCGCGCCAGTATCGGCCACATACACCTTCTTGTAGTCGGGCGAGAAACAGAGGCCGTTGGGCTTGAATATTTCATCCGTGACCTTTTCCACCTTGCCGCTTGGGTCGATGCGATAGACCGCTTCTTTGAGCAATAGATCGCCTTTGTTTCCCTCATAGTTGCCGAGGCTTCCGTAGCCGGGATCGGTGAACCAAACGCTGCCATCGGGATGCACCGCGCCGTCGTTCGGTGCGTTGAAGGGTTTGCCGTCGAACTTGTCGACCAGCACGGTGAGGCTGTTGTCGGCCTCGTAGCGCACCACGCGACGGTTGCCATGCTCGAAGGAAATCTGCCGCCCCTCGCGGTCAAAGGTGTTGCCATTGCTGTGACCGACGGGCTTGTGAATCGTTGTGACTTCGCCGTCATCCTGGAGCCAGCGATGCTGCACGTTGTTCGGGATGTCGCTCCACACGAGGTATTGGCCCCAACCGCTCCACGCAGGCCCTTCGGCCCAATACATGCCGGTGTGCAGCCGCTCGATGGGCGCGGAGCCGATCTTGTATTTCTCGAATGCCTTATCGAGCGCGATGACATCCGGCTCGGGATAACGCACTGGCGCGGCACCGGGGCCGAAATCACGGGCGAGGAGTGGTGCAGCCGCGAGTGAACTGATGGAGGTGAGGAAGGAACGACGAGTGGTCATGGTTGGGTGGATGGTTGGGGTGGTGGAAATCAAAGTATTCATGCCGTGGTCACGCCGTTGACGATGTTTGGCAGTGGCTCA
This sequence comes from Prosthecobacter sp., assembly GCA_044361885.1. Taxonomy (GTDB): domain Bacteria; phylum Verrucomicrobiota; class Verrucomicrobiia; order Verrucomicrobiales; family Verrucomicrobiaceae; genus Prosthecobacter. The sequence continues at coordinate 6,471 of JBIKIA010000169.1, forward strand.
CCGAGCACGGCCATCAGCGCGATGCGTGCTGCGGTTTCACGCAGGGTCTTCACCGCTGGCGGACTCGCGGAGGCAATGTGCGCTGCGAGAATGACATTCGGCATCGTGCGGATCGGATGGTCGGCAGGAATCGGCTCGGGATCGAAGACATCGAGCGCGGCACCGGCGAGATGACCGGATTGCAGAGCGTCGGTAATCGCGGCGCTGTCGGCGAGATCGCCACGGCCTACGTTGATGAAGATGGAGCCGCGTTTCATCTTCGCGAACACTGCGGCATTGAAGAGTTGCTTTGTCTTCGGTGTGGATGGGCAATGTGGCGAGACGATGTCGCTCTGCACAAGCAGTTCATCGAACGATGCAGCCGCCACGGCACCTGCTTTGGCGATTTCATCCGCCGCCACCACGGGATCAAACACCAACACACGAGCCTTGAACGCCAGCAGACGCTGCACGACTTCACGACCGATGCGTCCAAAGCCAACGATGCCGATGGTGAGGTGCTTCAGCGATGACATCGCGGTCAACGGCGTGGCAAGACCCCACTTGCCCGCGCGAATGTCGAGCGCGTTCGGAACCACCTGCCGCGTGATGGCGAGGATGAAGGCCAGCGTGTGATCCGCGACTTCGTCGATGCAGTAGTCAGGGATGTTGCACACCGGTATGCCGCGCTCACGGGCGGCGGCGAAATCCACATTGTCGTAACCGATGCCGTAGCGCACGATGGCCTTCGCTTTGGTCATCGCAGCGACGACTTCGGCGTTCACGGGAGCAAACTGCGCGATCACGGCATCGGCATCTCGCACGAGTTCGGCGAGTTCCGCAGGCGAGCGCTTTTCTTTGAACGAGACGATCTCGATACCCGCAGGACGAAGCACAGCTTCTTCCAGGCTGAGGTCAGGAAAGGTGTAGTCGGTGATAGCTATTTTGGGCATGGTCGTGTGTGTGAGGTTATTCACCGATGACGCGGACGGTGGTGAGTGACTTGATGAGGCTGTGGTCATCCCATTTCCATACGACGCGCTTCTCCTTGTCGTGCGTGACTTCGATGGCGTGCGCGCCCTTGCCTTCCTGGCCGCGCATGAAGTTGCCGATGAGCAGGTTTCCGTTCTTGAGCTGCTGAAGGCTGGAGACCCAGGTGATATTCAAATCGGGCGCATCCTTGTCGCTGAACTCCCACACGATCTGCTTGTCCGGTGTGACCTCGATCAAACGTTTCTGCGTGCCGCAGCAGATGAGCGTGTTGCCATTGGCAAGCCGCTGCGCTTCGCCGGTGTTGGTGACGCCGGTGTATTCCCACACGACCTTGCCGCTCGGATCTACCTCGCGCACTGCGCCCTCGCCTTCATGGGCGGCGAGGATGTTGCCGTTGGCAAGCTTGTGGACATTGCGCACCTGAAGGTGAGTTCCTTCAATGTTCGTTTGCAGCGGCGTGACATGGACGATCTCACCCTTCGCATTCACTTCCACAGCCTGACACGGGCCCTGCTCTGCGACTAACGTGTTGCCATTGGCAAGCCGCTCGCAGCCAAAGACCTGATGCGACTTGCTGACGTAATCAAACACCGTCTCGCCACGCGAGGTGATCTCACGCACCCCCGTGGGACTGCCACCGTAACCGAAGAGGATGTTTCCATTCGGCAGCACTTGGAAGATCACCGTGGTGCTCGGTGGCTTGAACTCCCAGACCAGCTTCCCATCGGCATCGAGTTCAACGAAGCGGTTCGGTCCTTTGCCATACTCGGTGAAAAGGAGGCGATGTTTAATAGGCGCGTCAGCGGCAGAGCTTCGCATGTTGAACGGCAAAGCGAAGGCCAGGAGGGTAATGATGAGGCGGGTGGTGGTGTTCATGGTTGGATTCATTGGATGGCTTTCAGCACGAGCACCGCGGCTGCGGGCTTCTCGCTCAAGGTGATGGCGTGGCCGCGCATGAGTTCAGCGCCGGTGCGGACTTCTTTGCCGCCGTCGAGGTTTTCGATCTCGTAGCGTTGCTGCGGAATGAGGCCATGAAGTTTGACGGTGAGCGTGTCACTCGCGGCATCGGGACGGCGGAACGCTTGCACGATGCCTTCACTCAAATCCGTGCGATGGAACTGCCACGCGATCCACGAAGTCGTGTCGAGGCTGTGAGGTGTGAGCGGGAAGTAGTCACCAAGCATGAGCGGGGCGATGCGGCGGCAATCGGCGTAACCTTTCCGGACTGCGGCGATGGATTCCGGCGTCTTGGTCCAACCGGGGGTGACCATGCCAAAACCAGTGATGTAATAGCTGCGCACGGCGTAGCTATCCTTGAAGAACGGCACACCTGCGCCCTGCCAGGGAAGCCAAGACGATAGGCCATAAGTCTGTGCCTGGTTGCCTTCGATTTGCAGGGGCTTTTCTCGGAGATCGACGACTGACCAATCACTGCGCAGCAACGGCACGGAACGGCGCATGGTTTCCAAATCGTTGCGGCGACCACCAGAGGCGCATGAGTCGATGCGCAGGTTCGGGTTGCGGCGACGCAGTTCATCCCAAAAGGCGAGATGCCCCTGCACATGGAGATTCTCGGTGATGCCCTGCCGGTCCGGCGCGTCTGCTTTTCGCCAGGCGGTGCCGTAACCG
>JBIKIA010000714.1:0-2665 GCA_044361885.1 Prosthecobacter sp.
GTCCCAGATTATAGAACTTGGATAGCATGTTCTCCGTAGCCAGGGCAAAGTCAGCGAGGAATCCGGCATTCTGAAACCGAGCTCTAGTGGTATCGGAAATTCGATAAAACTTTTCAGGGGCCTCCAACGGCCATTTACGCCCAACCGTCTTGGTGAATTTATACCGGTCTGAACTGAGCGAATACGCCCCATCCTTGTTTTTCAAAAACTCCGCATTGAGCACGTTTGGCTGCAATCCCCCCAGTTCGTAGCGAATGCGCGTTGCTTCGGGCTGCCCGGATTTGTTGGCTTCAAGACGCACATCGAGTTTCAGACGGCTTCCCCGGTATCGTTTAAACGCCACGGGATTCAGCACATGAAGCCCACTAGGCAGCTTCCATTGCATCGAAAACTCCAGTGGTTGGCTTACATCGTGTCCATGCACGCAGTCGGCGTAGGTGCCGAGATCGATCAAGGTGTTTTGGTCGCCGAGATGGAATGCTCTCCGCCGATCTGAGGACTGGGCAGTTTGCTTCAATCCCAAAAGGAGATGGCCCAGGCTGCTTTTGCCGGCGCTGTTGGCTCCGAAAATCACCGTCAAGGGGGCAAGACGGATTTCGCCCGTGTCCTTCCAAGCTTTGAAGTTCTTAATTTGTAATGAGGTGAGCATTGTCGGGGATTGTCGTCAGTTTTTGGGCGGATGGCAACACGCTGGATCGGCAGGTGATGGGTTCAATGAGGTCTTGTAAGGCACGCCGGACTGCATCGCTTCGCCGAGGGCGTCGTAGATTTGGAGGATGGTGGCTTGGGTGCGGTAGTGGCCGTGTTTGGACTCGTCTTTGCGCTTCACGATGGGGAAGGTGTCCATGATGTAGCTGACGGCATGGCGGGGCGTGGGGAAGGCGCGGGTGAGGGCTTCGGGCTGCTGCTGCCACTCGCTCTGGGGGCCGAGGTAGAGGTGGAAGAAGGCGGCGTCCAGCTCGCACCGCAGCAGGAAGCGCCGCTCCTCGTCCCACCGGAACGGCGGTCCGCTCCTCCCGCAGTCCGCCGCGAACGCCTCCAGGTCCCACGCCGTGTAGGTCAACTCCAGCACGCGGGGCAGGAGCCAGTCGCGGAGTGAAAAGCGCTGATCGTTGGACAGTCCAGTCCAGGCGCATTCCTCTCTAAAGCAGTATGGACTTAGAACTGGCACCTGCCGAAGTGTGTTCATCGTCATATTGGCTCCTGGAAGACGTTGTCTCGCACCGTAGTCGGCCATGAATGAGTTGAGATTCGCCAGTAGAAGCCATGGATCATCGGACCGAATGACGGCCATCGGCAGCGAATTACTCATCCCGGCGTATGGGACCGCTGAGAAGATAACGGTTCGCTCATCAGTTGCTCTCGCAATTGCTCGCCAACCAATTTGCCAGGAGTTCTTCCAATCGGAGCGAATTGCCTGCTCCACACATGTTGATTCAACATAGTAACGTGGCTTTACCGAGTAATGCGCATCTTCTTTGAGTTCCGATGAGATTACTGCCTCTTCGTATCCCATCCAACGATGATCAAATTGATGCATCATCTTTGCTTCATAAAGACGCAAATAACCATCGGGTGCAGTAAGGCTTTGTTTTGCGTCAATGAAGGAAGCTGAGTCGTGAGCCATGTGACATACCTCTTTGTATGCAAAGCCCCATGGATTCCCCTCCTCTAATGATTGCAGAACAAGTGGCTTTAGCCTCGCAGCGACAAAGAGGCAGAGGCTGACATCCTTCTGATACTGCATCACCGGGCATGTTCTCGTGTTCGGATTTAGGAGAGCTATTTCCGAACTTGAGAGAGCAAACCTCTTGTCGCGGTCGCCAAGGTCATTCACCGAATGAGCAAAAAATACAAACTCGGCACGATCAGAAGTGACCTGCGTCCCTCCAACAGTGAAAAGGCAAAATTTGTAGCTGCTGTGAACGCTTGCAAATAGTCCTTTGTTCTCAAAGTCGAAGACGCTAATTAGGCTGCCCGATGACATGACAGATTGGAAAAAGTGCTTCGTGGTGTCGTCCGTCGCAATCCCACTAGGAAGCACAGCGCCCATCCGGCCGCTCGGACCGAGCTGGCCTCTCATGGTCTCAGCAAAAACTGCATAGAGATTAACATCGCCACGTCCACAGAATGGAAATGCTCCATCGTTTCTGATCATGTGGCTCTCTCCCTGTGCGTGTCGCACAGACTTCGTAAATTCTAGATATAGGGATGGGTCGGTTGCCGCGAGAGCCTGAATCAGCCTCTTGCGCGATGCAGCATTTGTGGCTTTGGCTATTTCGGGGCGACGTTCTGCGAACCACTCTTGTTCCTTCAGGTTGATACGTTCCCAAGGCGGATTGCCGAGGATGCAGGCGAAGCCGCCTTGGTCGAAGACTTGGGGGAAGGCGAGGTGCCAGTGGAAGAAGCGGTATTGGCGGGCGAGGGCTTCGACTTCGGTTTGGAGGTCGGCGGGGATGGGCTTGCCTTGGACGAAGTCGCGGAGGTGGGCTGTTGTAATGCCCCAAGGCGTTCCTTGTTCTTGGTTCTTTGTTCTTGGTTGTTTCTTGTTGGCGGCTTTGGGGGCTGGGGCGGGTGTGGATTGGCCGAAGAGGTCGTCGTCCGTGTGGAGGAGGTGGCCTTCTACCGGAGATGGGATTTGGGATGAGGGATGAGAGATGAGGGA
>JBIKIA010000715.1:0-2663 GCA_044361885.1 Prosthecobacter sp.
GTTTTATTTGATGCAGGCGGAAGTGGACCAAAATCTATACCTGCCTGGGTTTGTGCACTCTGAAACGAAGTAGCTGAGAGATCATCTGTGAACTCGATCTGCACTTCCTCTAAAGCGCTATTGTTGAATTCAAATGCTATGATTGCAGGGCGACCATAGAAAACAGACTTTGTTTCCAACCTTTGCCCACTGTATTTGCTGTTAGTTCGCATTGCATTTGGGTGCGATTGTTTAACAGACTCAATTGTTGAGAGCCACTTTACCCCGAGAAACTCATTTGGAACACCCGCTTTAATAGCTGCATTGTTAGCAGCTTTCATCCGGTGTTTAATTGCAGTGCTTTCCCCCGAACAGCCTCCGATAATTCGGCCAGCTACATCAAAGCCAATAAAAAGGAGAATGCCCTCGAGTTTGCCAAATTTTGCTTTTGTTTTCATCCCGCGCCATTTGTCATTGCCTTTGAATGGTAATACAAGGTGAATTCGCTTCACTTCCTCAACATCACCGCCAGCAACGAAATCTCCGCCGGGGTGACGCCCTGGATGCGGGCGGCTTGGCCGAGGGTGGTGGGGCGGATCTCGGTGAGGCGGAGCTGGGCTTCTTTTTTCAGGCTGTGGACCTTCGTGTAGTCGAAGTCGGGCGGGATGGCGTGGCTCTCCATGCGGGCGGTTTTGCCGATCATGACTTCCTGACGCTGGACGTAGCCTTCGTATTTCAGCTCGTAATCGAGCTGCTGCCAGACGGGCTCGGGGAACTCGGCGAGCATTTCGGCGGGGAGCTTGGTGTGGTCGTTTTCGGTGCGGCGAATCCAGGAATGGAGCTTCATGCCCTCGTGGCTGGTGACTTGGGCAAACTGGATCGCTTTGGCGAGGAGGTCGGCTTTTTCCTGTGTGAGGCGGGTGCGGGTAGGGCAGGTGAGGCCTACTTCGGCAGCACGGGGAGTGAGGCGGAGGTCGCAATTGTCCTGACGGAGGAGGAGGCGATACTCGGCGCGGGAGGTGAAGAGGCGGTAGGGCTCGGTGACGCCCTTGGTGACGAGGTCGTCGATGAGCACGCCGAGATAGGCCTCGCTGCGGCTGAGGACGAAGGGTGGTTTGCCCTGCACTTTGAGAGCGGCATTGGCCCCGGCGAGCAGGCCCTGGCCGGCGGCTTCCTCGTAGCCAGAGGTGCCATTGATCTGCCCAGCGAAGTAGAGGCCGGAGATGCGCTTCGTTTCCAGGGTGGGGTAGAGCTGGGTGGGTGGGCAGTAATCATACTCCACCGCGTAGCCGGGACGGATGATCTCGGCCTTCTCCAAGCCGGTGATGGAGCGGATGAAGTCGTGCTGCACCTCGTAGGGCAGGGAGGTGGAGACGCCGTTGATGTAGAACTCGCGGGTGTGGCGGCCCTCCGGTTCCAGGAAAACTTGGTGCCGTTCCTTCTCCGCAAAGCGCACCACCTTGTCCTCGATGGAGGGGCAATAGCGTGGACCGACGCCCTCGATCCGCCCGCAATACATGGGGGACTTGTCCAGATTCGCCCGGATAATGTCGTGCGTCTGGGGGTTCGTGTAGGTGATCCAGCAGGGGATTTGTTCCACGTGGAACTTATCTGGCTGCCAGGAGTTGAGGGTAAACTGGGGTGGGCCGGTGCCAGAGTCGCTCTCTGGATCCTCAGGGACGATGCCGGAGAGGTAGGAGAAGGGCGGGGCAGGGGTGTCGCCGGGCTGGATTTCGCACTTGGAGAAGTCGATGCTGCGGCTGTTGATGCGGCAGGGGGTGCCGGTTTTGAAGCGTTTGATCTCGAATCCGAGGTGGGCAAGGCTGTCGGACAGGGTGGAAGTGCTGTCGCCCATGCGACCTCCTGCTTGGTTCTGGAGGCCGACATGCAGCAGTCCGCGCATAAAAGTGCCGGAGGAAATGATGAAAGATTTGGCCTGGTAGATCATCCCAAGGCTGGTGCGGATGCCAGTGACGACATCGTTTTCGACCAAGATCTCAGCCGCGTTCCCCTGGTGCATGTCGAGGTTTGGCTGGTTCTCGATGAGCCACTTCATGCGGAACTGATAGGCTTTCTTGTCGCACTGAGCGCGCGGAGCCTGGACGCTGGGGCCTTTCTTGGCGTTCAGCATGCGGAACTGGATGCCCGTGGCGTCCGTGTTCAAGCCCATCACACCGCCCAGAGCGTCGATCTCACGAACCACATGCCCCTTCGCGAGCCCCCCGATGGCCGGGTTGCAGGACATCTGCGAAATGGTGTCGAGGTTCTGCGTGAGGATAGCCGTCTGGCAACCCAGCCGGGCCGCTGCCATCGCCGCCTCTACCCCGGCATGACCAGCGCCGCAGACGATGACATCGTAGTGTTTGGGGAATGTGTAGGCGGAAGACATGGAGTTTAAGAAAGGCGAAATGGAGGGTCGAAGATAGAGGATAGAGCTGATAGCTCAAGCCATGAGAAGGGCAGGAGAGAGGCGAAAATGTTCCATGTGGAACGAAAGGAGGGCCATTACTTCCCCCAAGGAAGGAGGCCTCCCATGACAAAAGCTATTCCAATGATGCCGTTGATGATCCAGCCAAAAAAGCAAAGAAGACCAGCGTATGAGTTTTGGGTGATCAGAGTGGCGTCTGAAGAAGCTCGATAGGTCAGGATGGTGGCGAAGGTTTGCATAGTAAGGCCGATGAATC
>JBIKIA010000716.1:0-2662 GCA_044361885.1 Prosthecobacter sp.
ACTTTTTCTCGGGAGCTTCAGGCATGAGGGGAAGGGGAGCGGATGTCATGCCGTCAGCCGCTGCAAAGTCAAGGCAACCCCCATTTTCATTTCAGGGCCATGCCTCGGCTCTTGACCCACCCGCGCGCCCTGCGCACACTCGCGGCCCATTCCTCCAACCCTGAACCTAGAACCCTGAACACTTGTTTATGAGCCGGAAAATTCGTTATGGCATGATCGGCGGCGGACGCGGAGCCTTCATCGGCGGCGTTCATCGCATCGCAGCGGCAATCGACCAGCAGACCGAGCTCGTCTGCGGCGCTTTCTCCTCCAACCCGCAAAAGTCCAAGGACAGCGGTGCCGATTTCTTCCTGCCAGCGGATCGCTGCTACGGCACCTTTGAAGAGATGATCAAAGCAGAGGCCGCGCTGCCTGCGGACCAGCGCATGGACTTTGTCTCCATCGTCACGCCGAACCACATGCACTTCCCGGCGGCCAAGCTCGCGCTGGAAAGCGGCTTCCACGTGCTCTCCGACAAACCTGCCACTTTCAATCTCGCCCAAGCCAAGGAACTGGCGGAGGTCGTCAAGAAGTCCGGTAAACTCTATGGCGTCACCTACAACTACACCGGCTACCCGCTGATGCGTCAGGCCCGCCAGATGATCGAGCAGGGCAAACTGGGCGAGATCCGCAAAGTGGTCGTCGAGTATCCACAGGGCTGGCTCGCCACGATGCTGGAAAACACCGGCCAGAAGCAGGCCTCCTGGCGTGTCGATCCCGCCATTTGCGGTGCCGCCGGCTGCATGGGCGACATCGGCACCCACGCCATCAACCTTGCCGAATACGTCACCGGCCTGCACATCAAGGAGCTCGCCGCCGATCTCACCATCTTCCTCGGCAAAGAAGGCCGCCGCCTTGAGGACGATGGCAACGTGTTGCTGCGCTTCACCAACGGCGCGAAGGGCGTGCTGCATTCCAGCCAGATCAGCGTCGGCTGCGAAAACAACCTCAGTCTCCGCGTCTATGGCGAGCTGGGCGGCATCGAATGGAGCCAGCTCGATCCGAACTCCATGACCGTTCGCTTGCTGGACCAGCCAATGCAGATCTATCGCACCAGCATGGGTTACCTTGGCACTGCCGCCGCAGCGGCCACGCGCACGCCCGCCGGGCATCCCGAAGGCTACCTCGAAGGATTCGCGAATCTCTACAAGAACTTCACCAACCACATCCGCGCCATCGAAGCTGGCACCACACCAAACCCGCTCGACATGGATTACCCGACGATTGAGGAAGGTGTCGCCGGTATGGCGTTCATCGAAGCTGTCGTTGCTTCCTCCGCCAACAACGCCGCTTGGACCCCGCTGGACTTCACGCCGACCACACGTGCCAAGTATGGCGATGTGTCGCTGAATTCGGATCGCGGCGGGCTGAGTTGAGATCTTTGAAGAGTCCATAAAAAAGGCTCAGGCGGTTTCGCCTGAGCCTTTTTCCTTTAAATCCTAGCATCAAATCGACACCGGCTTGCCCGTCTTCGCGGAGGCGTAGATGGCATCGATGACCTGCATCAGGCGCAGGGCTTGCTCGGGCGTGTTCAGCGGGGCGGCTTTGCCAGTGATCGCGTCGATGAAGTTCGCGGCGGAGCCGATGCGGCCCATGTCTTCACAGGCAGGGGTGACGATGCTGCGGTTCACGCTGTTGCCGTTTTCCTGGACGTAGAGTTCGCAGGTGTCGATGGCAGTGTTGTCGAGGCCATCGATGCCGAAGAGGCGCTCCACTTTGCCGCCGGCCTTGGTACCTTGGAAAGTCACGGAGACCTCTTCACGCTTCACCATTTCAGCCCAGGAGACCTGGAGGCTCAGGACCTGACCCGTCTTGAAGGTCACGAAGCCGTGCGCGGCGTTTTCCACATCGGTGATGCCGCCGACGCGGTCAGGGATACCCCAGGGGCCTTTGAATTGCTTGTCCTGGATGAAATCGGAGAAGGTCTGGCCGAGCACGTAGGCGGGCTCGGGATAGTCCATGAAGTACATGGCGAGATCGACCATGTGCAGGAGGTCGATGAGCGGACCGCCGCCGGAGAGTTCTTTGGTGGTGAACCAGCCGCCGAAGCCGGGGATGCCGGTGCGGCGGATCCATTTAGCCTGGGCGGAATTGATTTTGCCGACCACGCCCTGCTTGACGTAGTTCATCATCGCCTGCGATTCAGGGCGGGCGCGGTTGTTGAAGTTGAAGAGCACTTTCTTGCCGGCCTTCTTGGCGGCCACGATGATTTCCTTTACCTCCTTGGCGTTCAGCGCCGGGGGCTTTTCCGAGAAGACGTGCTTGCCAGCCTTGAGGCACTGGATGGTCAGCGGCTTGTGGAATTTGTTCGGAACGATAACGCTGACCGCTTTGATCTCCGGGCTGCCCTTGAGCATGGCCTCCACGGATTCATACGACTTCGCGATGCCATACTTCTCCGCCGCCTTGGCCGCGGCGCCGGGGGCCGCATCGGCCACCGCCACGATTTCTGCTCCCGCCTGACGGAATCCCGCCGCGTGATACTGCAACATGCCGCCTGCTCCGATGACTCCGACTTTGATGGACATAAATGTGATTTGGTAAGGTGGTTGATGGATAAAAAATCCGGCGCAAAAATGTCGGGCCAGTGATGCCGAGTCAAGATTTGAAAGACAGACTCGCG
>JBIKIA010000170.1:0-9051 GCA_044361885.1 Prosthecobacter sp.
CACACGCAGCGCGATTTTCGCGGGTTCGTTCCCCGCTTCCGTGGCGGCGACATGGAGGGTAACAAGGTAGCTGCCACTGGCTGGCGCGGTGAACTTACCCATCGCTTCGGCCTCACTGTGAAACCAGCGCACGCCGTCGCTTTCGTCCGTCTTGCCTTTGTGGCTCCACATCTTCTTGGCGGTCAGTTCCACATCAGCATGCTCGGGCGTGGAGACATCGAAAGCATCAGCGGCGACTTCCTGTGAGGCGCGCAGGTATTTCTCCATGAGCATGGGAGAGAGGCTGAGGACGTCGCCGATGTTGTCGAAGCCGTAGCCGCTGTCGTCCGGCGGGAACTCTTTCGCCGGGCGTGTGTCCACATAGAGGAGATCGCGGATGGTGTTGTTAAACTCCGTGCGATTCAGGCGGCGGGCGGTGACATGGCCGGGGTCGGGCTTCGTGGGGTCGAACCAGAAGACGGAGTCATCGATCCAGGCCACGAGGTCATCGCGCTCCTGGAGGGTGGGTTTGTCCTTCTTCTCTGGCGGCATCACATGGGTGATGAGCTGCTGGCGGACGTGGTCCCAGAGGACGAAGTCTGCGCGCATGGCGGCGTAGTCGGTGTGCTCGTCCAGGGTGAAGTCACCCTTGTCCGTGCCATCGGAGTGGCAGTCGTAGCAGTACTTTTCCAGTAGCGGTTTGATCTTCTGGTCAAAGGCAGCCTGCCCGCGCGTGGCGAGGGCATCTGCCGCCGGGGCAAGAATCGGCGTCAAAAGGGCGAAGGGGAAAATCAGGCGTAGCACGGTCATGGGGGGCTGACAGTTACGAACATGGGGAGCACAAGATTTCCCCTCATTTGACTGCCAACTTGCCGCTGAATCTCGGCTCGTCAAAGCCGCTCGATGATTCAGGAACGCTTCTGCTCGCTGCTGAAATTCGCCCAGACTCGATGGTAAGTGTAGGCCATCGCCATGATGCCGACGCCGAGGAGGATGGCGCGCATCGGATCAGTCTGCGCCACAGTAAACATAGGATCAGCAGTGGCGAGAACACTGCCGTCAGCCTGTGTCGTCGCCGCCGCTTTCATGCAAATTGCGGCGAGGGTGGTGGAGGTTAGCCAGTAGAGGGTGGAACGCATGGTTGGGTGGGAAGAAGTTTCTATCTAGCCTGCTTTTCAAAGACAACCCCAATTTGAATGGGGAGGTTTAGACACTTGACCAACCTCCCTTTCCATTCTCAGCCCACCTCCCATTTCTTGGCGAAGCCTGACTGTCGATTTCGCGTCGTGCTGACTCGCTGGCTTGACCCTCGTTAAGGTGTCCCTACTATCGCGCGCCCCACCGCCCGATGCCAGCCACCGAAACCCTCTCCCAACTCGAACTCCGCGTCCTCGACCTCGTCCGCAATGAGGTGCTCCAGACGCCGCCCGGATTCTCTGTGGAGGGCGATCTCTTCGAGGCGGGCCTCGACTCCATGGCGATCATGCAGCTCCTGCTCCTGCTGGAGGAGCACTTTGGCTGCGCCATCCCGGTCGGCAGCGTCTCGCGGGCGAACTTTAAAAATGCCCGTGCTATCGGCGCTCTGCTCGTGGCTCAGGGGTATGAAGTGCTGGAAGAAGACACTCACACAGCTACTAAGCCTGCCGAAGTCGCTTCTGAGCCTCTCCCCGTCGCCGCGCCTCCGCCCGCCTTATCCCAGGAAAAGTTTTCCTTCCTGCCTCTGCGCGACTGCGATTTTTTCACGCACGCCTTTGATGAAATGCTGCGCAAGGCAGGGCAGGGCGGGCACATCGCTCATTCCTTCATCGAGCTGGATCGCATTCCTGATGTGTCTGCGTTGAAAAAACTGCTGCTAGAGCTGCCCACGCACTTCCCCTTTCCCATCTTCACCGCGCAGCTCAAGCAGCCTTCCTTTTTCTCCCTGCCGCGCTGGGAACCTGCGCGGAATCCCCGCCCGTTGGAATTGCACCTCTGGTCACAGACCGGTTCGCCGGGGAAGCTTGCGGACCAGGGCGCTACGGAGTTCGGCGACCTGCAAACGAAGCTCGACGACATCATCAACACGTCTTTGCCTCAGCATGACGACGGCTGGATCAACGTCCGCTTCGACCTCGTGGAGAAAGCCGACGGCACCTGCGTCTTCGTCTTCTCCTGGAGTCACCTGATCATGGACGGCATCGGAGCGGAGTATTTCCTCGTCGAACTGAACCGCCTCCTCGGTGGTGGTGGTGAGCCGGTGACCGCCTTTGATCTCACCGACCTCGCCGACCCGCGCGGCTGGGGAGAGCGTTGGAAGACCGCAAAGGTCATGCCCGACTTCTTCGACGCAGTGATGAAGAAGCCATTCGAGGCGCTCGGTTCCGCGAAGCTCTCCGAAGGCCGCGCGCACTTCCAGGTCATCACCCTGACGGAAGCGCAGACCCAGGAGGCCGCGCAGCGCAGCGCAACCATCTCCGGGCCGCTCATCAACATGCCTTTTCACCTCGCTTGCGCCATGCGTGCCCATCAGGCCGTGTTCGCGCATCGTGGCATCAAGCCGGAGTCCCTCATGTGCTGCGTGCCGATTCAGGTGCGCAAGAAAGGCACCCGCGGCCCGCTCTTCCAGAATCATCTCACGATGTTCTTCTGCAATCTCCTCGCCCAGGATCTCGGCACGCTGGAGGCCTCCGCAGGCTCCCTGCACAAGCAGCACACACGTTTCATCAAAGACAAGATCGGCGATGCCTTCCGCGATCTGATGTGGATGATGCGCCCCATGCCGCCGTGGCTGCACATGTTCTTCATCAACTTCCACATGAAGGGCAAATTCAGCTCCTTCTACCACAGCAACACCGGCCTCTTCGCTCCCGAGCTCACCCGCTTCGCTGGAGCTGCCGTGACGAACGCCTACCACGTCCCCAGCTTCTCCGATCCTCCCGGCACGGGTGTCTTTGCCAACGAGAAGAACGGCCGACTCGTGCTCACGCTCTGCTGGCGTGAAGGAACGATCAGTGAGCCCGAGCGTGGCATCTTCATCGATCAGCTGAGGGGCGATCTCGGCGTGCGCTGAGTCGTCACTCGGCCAGTCGTTTCCACACTTCGGGCAGCTTGGGCTCGATCAGCTTTCGCGTGGTCGCGGGAATGCTTTCGCGCGTCATTGGCACGTTCACAGTGTCTTCCCGGTCCAGCTCGCCGGGCAGGCGCGAGTATTTGAAGTCCTTTTCCAAACCGCCATCCGCCGTGAGCTTGAGATCGCTGCGCAGTGGGTTGGGGATCGAGAGGTAAAAGGTGTCGCGTCCGTTGCTTCCGCTGGCCCGGATTCGGGCGGAGGCCAGCTCGCGGAAAAGCTCCCGCGCGGTCCATTCGGCGGGGTTTACATACTGGATCTTCGGGGCGATGAGTTTTTCAAAAGCTGCCTCACCACGCAACGCAGCAAACGCGGCATTGATCTCCGACTGCACGAGTGGGAAGTGGGTGCAGCCGAGCACCACGGTGCTCAGCGGCGATGCTGCGCCACTCTTTGCATGCGTCTGCATGAGTTCGCGGACATCGGCGATGCATCGCTCGGCCACGCTTTCTTTGAAGGCAGGATCTCCCTCGATCACCCCCGCGAGGTTCGCGCTGCCCTGCTGCGTGATGGCAGGCACGCTGCGCCCGGCGAGGCCGAGGGTCTGGCCAATCACTCGCGGATAAGCGCCGCTCGCGCAGGTGCCCACGGTGGCGAGCACGCCCACAGCTCCATCGCGATGTGCTGCCTGCACTCCGCGCGCGCCAGCTTCGACGACACCGACGACGATCACGGGCACGCCCCACGCCTTCAGCGCCGCACGGATGTCTTCGATGCCATAAGCTGTGGCGGTGTTGCAGGCGATGACGAGCGCTTTCACGGGTGGCTTATCCTGCCGGAATGATTTCGTCTGCGGATCAAACCAACGTCTGCCGAGCAGAAAGATGGCGTCTTTGACGATGAGTTCGCGCAGGTAATCCGTGCGCCCGGCGCTGGAGTAGTTGCCGTAGGGCATGTTTGCCTGATCGCCGAAGTATTCGAAGCGCTCCTCGGCAAAGTCGGGTTTGCCATCGCTGCCAGGCTGGAGCGTGTCATTGTGGAAAGCATCCAGCGTCAAGATGGCCTCCAGCACGGTGAGTCCGCCGATGCCTGAGTCAAAGACGCCGATGGGCAGGTCGCGCGTGTCTTTTTTCAAAGCAGCGACATCGAAGCTGTAAGCCACCTCGCCCTGCGGATGTTCGCGTGCGTGCTGCACGAGATCGGCGGCAAAGGTGCTGCTGGCGAGGAAGAGAATGAGGAGTCGTTTCATCACAGGGCGAAGGATTCAGGGAGCAACTCGGCAATCGTCATGGTCAGAGGTTTGCCGTCGCGAAGGAAGGTGATCTCGGTGGCTCCGCCGGGCAGTGAAAATTCGGCGAGCACCTGCCTGCAAGCCCCGCAGGGCGGGAACTCATGGCCGAGGCAGACGACCGTTGCTCGAACGATCTTCATGCCCGCTCCTTCCTCGGCCACGGCGTGGAAGACGGCGTTGCGCTCGGCACAAATGGTCAGGCCGTAGCTGGCGTTCTCCACATTGCAGCCGGTGAAGATCCGGCCTGTCGTGGTTTCTAGCGCGCAGCCGACCTGATACTTCGAGTAGGGCGCATAGGCCTGTGCGGCCACGGTTTGAGCGAGTGTCAGGAGATCAGACATGTGTGCATCATGACATGCCGCGATGGGAAGCGGAAGGCGGAAAATGCCTCAGGGAGAGCAATCGCAGCCGCAGCACTCGATGCCGTCGCCATCGCAGGGATTGCAGTCGCACATGGAGCCTCCACGCTTCGGCAACCCACAGCAGCGCACACACTCGCAGCAGTCTGACGGGCAGCAGTCCCATTTGCTACAGCAGCCGTTCTCTTTCCGGCCCATGCGTTCGAGCTTCGGCTCTGGGCGCTTGGCTCCACTCTCGCCTTCACGCACCTGGGCCACGCGTTGTTCAGCTCCGTCGATGAGCACCGCATGGAGCAAATCTCGATTGCGGTGCAGGGGCAGGCTTTGAAACGCGGTGCGAAGACTCGTGAGCGCTGCTTCCACGTGCGGAAGCAACGCTGCGCGACGGCCGGAAAGGTGTGGGAAGGCATGCAGGGGATTGAACTGACCCCGGCGCTGATCCTTCGCCCAGTCGTCCCAGGCATCCTGCGCATAGATCAGGAAGCCGAGACTTTCGCCAAGCTGCTGCAGCGCGGGTTTGGCCGCAGGTGCATCGGCCACAGTTGCGAGGTGGGCGACGATCTCTCCATACGCGGCGCTCGTGGGGCGGGCGCAGTCGTGGAGGCTTGCGGTGCTGCTTTCGATCTGACTTTGCCCTGCCATCCAGGCGCGGACTTGAGCCACGGGAAAGTTCATCCCATGCAGCAGGCCTAGGGCATCGCCGATGGGGCGATCCAGCGTGCTTGAGCCAAGTCTTGCGGCCCAGCGTCGCCAGCCGCGCTCATCGTGCGCGTCGTCATCGAGCTTCGCGCTGAGGCCGCAGATCGTGACAGCGGCGGTGTATTGCAGGACGGCGCTGTCCGTCACGAGATCACGAGGCGTGGCGAACTTGTTGCAGCAGGTCGTCTGACAAAGCTGGGGTGGGTTTTCGGCCAAAGCGGAGCCGAGTAGCGCGAGGAAGGTGCTGTCCCGATTCACCAGCCAGCGTGCCCAGGCTCCGTAGTGGCGATGAAGGCTGGTGCCGAGGCCGCAGAAGTGCGCTCGGTAGAGAGTCGCCGCCCTTTGGCAGCACATGGAGGGACCGGGAAGATGGCCGAACATTCGGGAAGTCTAGCGATGCGTTGATTCGCGGGCAAGGCTCACTTCTTCGAAGCATCCGCAGCGCGCCAGAGATACCAGGCGGCAAGCGTGCGATGCGGCTGCCAGCGCTCGGCGTGGGCACGGAGATCTTTGGGCTTGGGCATGTCGTCCAGCTTCTTGGTGACACGCCAGCCATTGCGCACGCCGAAGTCATCGCTGGGGAAAACATCGGTTCGGCCGAGGGTGAAGATGAGCAGCATCTCCACCGTCCAGCGTCCGACACCGCGCACCTCGACGAGGCGGTCGATGAGTTCCTCGTCGGGTAGTTTCATCGCCGCAGCGCGAGTCGGGATGTGGCCGGAGAGTGTCTTCGCGGCGATGTCGCGTATGGCGAGCAGCTTGCCCGATGAAAAGCCACAGGCGCGCAGCGCGGTCTCATCGGCATCGAGCACCTGGGCAGGCTTCGGAAAGCGAGTGCCGGGGAAGTGGGCTTTGAATCGGCGAAGGATGGCCTCGGCGGCATTGGCATGAAGCTGCTGATGCGCCACAGCACTGATCAGTGCTTCATAAGGCGAGCGCTTTTCTGGCACCAGCGTGCAGGGGCCATGCGCCTTGACGAGTCGGCGCATTACAGCGCAGCGTTTGGAGAGATGAGCTTCGGCTTCGGAGTGCATGGTGGCATTGTAGGCGCTTTCGGCAGATTGCGAGGACGCGATGTCGATGAGGGAAAGATGCCTGCTCAGTTCCAGGTATTGCTGTAAGCAACCATGAACACACCTGCTTCCACTCATCGCCGTGATTTCCTGCAAACTGTGAGCCTCGGCGCGCTTGGCGGTGCCTTGTTTCCGCTCGCTCAGGGTTCGGTGGCATCAGCGGAGGATGTGGTGGTGAAAAAGGAAGCCGTCACGGCACTGCCTGCGCTGAATCGCTTTCCGCGCATGATGCAGGACTGGCTGGTGACGGAGGTGCGGGCTGCGGAGTCGCGGGGGAGTGAGAAGCGCGAGGCTTTGAAGACGAAGGCGGATGCGGAGGCTTATGTGAAGTCGGTGCAGGCGCGCATCCGCGAATGCTTCGGGCCGATGCCGGAGAAGACGCCGCTGAATGCGAAGGTGACGAAGACGCTGGAGCGTGATGGCTATCGGATTGAGAACGTGATCTTCGAGAGTCGCCCAGGGTATCTGGTCACGGGGAACTTGTATTTGCCGAAGGCTGCCAAGCCAGTGCCGGGAGTGATCGGTGTCTGCGGGCATTCGCTGAATGGCAAGGCGGCGGAGGCATATCAGAGCTTTGCGCAAGGTCTGGCTCGGCAGGGCATGGCCTGTTTCATCATTGATCCGCCAGGGCAGGGGGAACGGTTCCAATATCTCAACGAGAAACTCGGCTCGCGACTCGGCGGTGGGACTTCAGAGCACAACCAGATGGGCAATCATCAGGTGCTCGTCGGCGATGTGCTGGGCGGTTGGTTCGCCTGGGATGCAATGCGGGCGCTGGATTATCTGCTGACGAGGTCGGAGATCGATCCGCAGCATCTCGGCGTGACAGGAAACTCAGGCGGCGGTACTCAGACGACCTGGCTTTGTGGCTTGGAGCCGCGCTTCACCATGGGAGCGCCATCCTGCTTTGTGACGACGTTCCGGCGCGATGCCGAAAACGAGCTGCCACAGGACAACGAGCAATGCCCGCCGGGTGTTTTGGCGGCGGATTTGGACCACTGCGATTTCCTTGCAGCGATGGCTCCGAAGCCGGTGATCATCATGGCGCAGGAAAAGGACTACTTCGATGCGCGTGGCTCAGCGGAGACTTATGAGCGGCTGAAGAAGCTCTACTCGTTGCTCGGCAAGCCGGAGAACATCCAGCTTCACACCGGCCCTGATCCACACGGCTACACGCAGGCGAATCGCGAGGCCATGTATCGCTTCTTTGGCAAGGTCACGGGCATCGCCGCACCAGCGACGGAACCCGTGATGAAGATCGAGACGGATGCGGATCTGCAATGCACGCCAGAAGGTCAGGTGGCTCGGCTGGGCTCGAAGATGTTGATGGCCTACACGCGTGAAAAGGCGGAGTCGCTGGCGGCGAAGCGAGGCGCATTGCAGGGCGAGGCATTGGTGAAGGCTGTGCGCGAGGTTTTGAAGCTGCCGCCCCTGCCAAAGTCAGCGCCCGATTACCGCATCCTGCGCACTGCGGGTGCTCGGCAGTATCCAACCAAGAACTACTGCACCTATGCCGTGGAGACTTCGCCGGAGGTTCATGCTTTGGTCACGCGCTTGAGCGAAGAGACGCTGACCTCCCGCCTGCCGCGTGGGCAAAAGAAGGCGGTGCTGTATGTCTCGCATCGCTCCGCCGATGCCGAGCTTCGTGACGAGTCGCTGGTGAAGGAGTTGATCGCTGCTGCACCGGAGGCGGCGTTCTTTGCCTGCGATGTGCGCGGCATCGGTGAATCCCAGCCGGACACCTGCGGTGTGAATCAGTTCCTGCGGCCTTACGGCAGCCATTATTTTTACGCGGCTTATGGGTTGATGCTCGGCCAGCCGCTGCTCGGTCAGCGGACTTACGATGTGCTGCGCGTGATCCAGCTTCTCGCAGCAGCAGGGCACACGGAGATTCATCTGGCGGGGAAAGGCTGGGGCGCTTTGCCTGCCCTCTTTGCCGCCGTGCTCAGCGCCGATGTGCAGCAGGTGACGCTGAAGAATGCGCTCACGTCCTTCCACGAGATCGCCATTCATGAGGACTACCAGTGGCCCTATGCGGCGATGCCGTTTGGCGTGCTGGAGCACTTCGACCTTCCCGATTGCTATCGTGCTTTGGAGGCGAAGAATCTCCGCCAGCTTGAGCCCTGGGGCGCGGGCGATGGGATGTCCTGAGCCGCTCGAAAGACTCCGCCAAGCCCGCCGCGCTCCTCGGTGAAGGCCGCGCTCCTCGGTCGTGGGTGTTTTCTAGAGCAGGACTGGCAGAAAAATGAAGGCAGGAGAATCATGAGAACCTTCATGCGAAGCCTAGCGCGCCAGCAAAGTAGCCATCTCGCTCCCGCGAGATGAGCCTGGGACTTTCGCCATCACGCGCCCAGAACGCTGTTGGTGAATCTTTGGAGACTCTCATGCTGGATGCTCCTCTCGCGGAGCGAGAGGGCTACGATGCTTCGCCTGCTCGTGCTCGGTGTTTTCAAACACGGCCTAGACGGATCACCCTGCCTGTCGAAAACCCTCAGCCCGCGATGCGGCGCACGGGAGCACTCCAGTTGCTCTGTCCGAATGTCCCGGCGGTGGCGATGCGGAAGACATACATCGCGCCCAGTCGCGGCAGGGTCAGCTTCTTCT
>JBIKIA010000171.1:0-9041 GCA_044361885.1 Prosthecobacter sp.
CCAGCATGGTGGCGGTGTCCGCAGAAGGGGTGAGAGTGCGGGCGGTGTGGTTGTGGATGCTGCGAAGGACGCCCTGCGCCACGGTCTCCATGCCAGGCAGATGGTAGTCTTCGAGGTAGGTTTGGAAATTCGTGTGAAAGCCGGACACGACTGGGATGCCCATCTTTGCCGCCGCCCGGATGCTGGCGATGCCGAGCGGAGTCTCGGTGGCCACGTAGAGCACGTCCGGCTTCATTTCCTCAAACTTCGCCTGCATCTGCCAGGTGGTGCTGATGCCGATGCGCAGCCCCGGGTAGCCCGGCAGTGGCATGGCCATGACGACGTGACGACGCAGCGGATCAGCCTCTTCATCGGCGGGCACCGTCGTCACAATCTCCACTTTATGCCCACGCGCAGCCAGACCCGCAGCGAAGGTCGAGAGCGACCTCGCTACGCCGTTGATGTCCGGCGGGTAGGTGTCAGTGATGAGCATCAGCCTCATGGCAGAAGAGAGAGAACGGTTCGGCGACAATGGAAAGATGGCTGACGAAAAGCAGAAAAGGCCTCCGGCAAACGTGCCTACGGTGACGAATGCGTCACCATTGGTCAGCCTGCTAGCGATCCATCTGTCCGCCCATGTGACGCAGTCGTCACCAAGAAATATTTGTGACAAAGCCCCCTCACCGCGTAAACCAACAGGGACTATGAGCAAGATTTTGGTGGTCGATGATGAACCGGATATTTCCGAGCTGATTTCCCTGCACATGCTGAGGGAGGGACACGAATGTCACTGCCTCACGAACGGGCTGGAAGTCATGCCCGCCGCCCTGGAGCAGCAACCCGACCTCATCGTGCTGGATCTCATGCTCCCTGGACTGGATGGCATGAGTACCTTCAAACGTCTGCGTGCCGACAGCCGCACCCGCAACATCCCGGTGATCATGCTCACGGCGAAAACGCAGACCACGGACCGCATCAACGGCTTGGAACTCGGTGCAGACGATTACCTGACAAAGCCATTTTCCCCTCGCGAACTGGCACTGCGCATCACCGCGATCCTGCGTCGCACGAAGAAGGTTACGCACATTTCCGAAGTGAAGACGGGGGACTTCCACCTGGATCGCAAGAACATGAAGTTCTTCCACAAAGGCAACCCCATCGACCTCACGACCACCGAGTTTAAACTGCTCGCCGTACTGATGGAAAACACATCGGCCGTTCACACAAGAGCCGATCTGCTGCGCGAAGTCTGGGGCTACTCTGACGACGTGGCCACCCGCACGCTCGACACGCACATCAAGCGCCTGCGTGAAAAACTCGGCGAGGCGGGCAAGCATGTCGTCACCGTCCGTGGTACAGGGTATCAATTCTGCATGGATGCACCGGTGGCAATGGCTGTAGCTGTAGCCGCTTGAAGAGAACTGCCGTGGTCGAACTGGATCGTTACCCGGACCTGATGAATCTTGCGTCATTCGGAAGTCGTCATTCGTCTTTCATGCACGATTAATTCCGACCCTTCCCGCATCGTCCCCCATGACCCTCTTTCTCACCGCTGCTCTCATTGCACTCGCCTATTGGGCATGGAGCAGTGAGAAAAAATGGCGGCGGCGCATGGAGAGCGTCACCCAGGCGGCTGGGCTGAAGGTCTTCGAAGCAGACAAGCTCGCGGCGAAGTTCATCGGCCTTCAGGAAAGCAGCCAGGCGCTGATCAAAGAAGAATATCTGCGTCGGCTGTTCGAGTCCCTGCTTCAGGAAATCCGCCAGGGTGTCGCGATCGTGGACGACCAGATGCGCATCAAGTTCGTGAACCGCACGCTGGCCCATCTCTTCCACAAAACGAGCATCCAGCGCGGGCGGACCTTGATCGAGGAACTGCAGGATCATCAGGTCACCAGCATCGTGCAGGCAGCTCTCACTGATCAACGCCGCACGGTGCGAGAAGTCGAGCTTTCCACCGCGAACAACGCGAATGGCCGTAGCAGCCGCCACTTCCTCATCGAAGCCGCGCCTCTGCCAGCCAAGGCCGAGCGCGGTGCCTGGCTCATGATTCACGACATCACCGAACAGGTCATGGCGGAGCAGGTGCGGAAAGACTTCGTCGCCAATGCCTCGCACGAACTGCGCACGCCACTCACGCTCATCAACGGCTACATCGAGACGCTGCAAAGCGGCGTGCTCAAAGACGAGGCCTCCCTCCAGCGCTGCTACGACGTGATGGAGAAGCACGGCAAACGCATCATCCGCATCATCGAGGACATGCTCACCATCTCGCGCCTCGAGAACGGCAGCTCCGCGCTGAACATCGAACCATTCACCGTCCGCGGCTGCGTGCAGGACGCGCTCGATCACCTCGCACCGATGCTCGAAGGTCGGGACACACTCATCGACCTCGACTTTCCCGCCGACGGCGGCCCCATGCAGGGCGACCGCTTTTACTGGGATCAGGTCTTCACGAACCTCATCGAGAACTCGATCAAAGAGAATCCAAACCCCGGTCTCGTCATCAAAGTCAGCGGCCAGTGGTTCAGCGATCATTGCCTGCTGCGCGTGAGTGACAATGGCATCGGCATCGCCGCACACGACCTGCCCTTCGTCTTCAAACGCTTCTACCGCGGGCACAAGCATCACAGCCCGCAGATCAAAGGCACCGGCCTCGGCCTCAGCATCGTCCGCCGCGCCATCGAAGCCCACGGCGGCACGCTGGATCTCACCAGCACACCGGGCGTGGAAACCACCTTCACGATGAGGCTTCCACTGCTGCGGCCGATGGCTGAGACCAAGGCTGCAGTCTGAATCAAACCGCCACCTGAAGCTTGAATGGCGCGGCTTTGAAATTCACGGGAGTGGTCGATTGGATCAACTCACCGTCCAGCTCGTAGGGCGCTGATGGTTCGGCCACGACCGTGAACTCGCGCACCTGAAGATAATCGAGGTCTAGCGCAGTGTCGTAACCGCGTTCGAGCAGTGCGCGAACCATCTGCGCAAACTCCCAGCCGCTCAGTTGGCGAAAGATGAGCACGTCGAGCAAGCCATTCTGATTGTTCGCCTTCGGGAACACCTTCACAGGACCGCCGTAGTGCTTGCCTGAGCCGATCAAAACCACACTGCCATGCATGTCAGGACGGCCATCGATTTTCACCGTCAGCACCGGCGGCTTACGACCAAGCACCTGCAAGGCGGAGACGACATAGCTTAACGGACCCAGCTTCTTTTTCCGCTCCCATGGAGTCTCCTGGATAATCTCCGCATCGAATCCCACACCTGCGAGCTGCACAAAATAATACTCATTTGCCAGCCACAGGTCGATCTCACGAAAACGCCTGCTGCTGATCCGCTGCCAGCACGCCGCCATGTCCGCCGAGGGCATCCCCAGTTCCAAGGAAAACACATTCATTGTCCCCACCGGCAGTACGCCGAGCGCCGTGTGTTTTTCACCCGGAGCACGCTCCGCATTCACGCGACAGATGCCTTGTAGGACCTCGTTCATCGTCCCATCTCCACCTGCGGCCACCACAAGCCCGCGTCCCTCACGTGCCAGCTTTTCAGCGATAGCCGTGGCCTCACCGGGTGCTGTCGTCATGATCAGCTCGGGCTCCGGCGATAGGGCACGGATCGCCATTTCACGTGCAGCCGCCTGCGTGCTGCGCGCGGCGGGATTTAGGATGACAGGGATGCGGTCGGACATGCCGGGCGCGGTTATGAAACCGGATGCGCTTCGGCACAAGTGACAATACTCGCACTCCTTGCATGTGCGCCGCAGCATGATTGAATGCGCGCCCCACCATGAGAGACGACCCCACCGTGCCCGCCGACGCCCGTTTTGAGACGCGCGCCATCCATGTCGGCCAGGATTACCGCAGCGAGACTGGCGCGGTCATCCCGCCCATCTACATGACCTCGACCTTCGAGACGGGGAACCCGGGCAGCTTTGACTACACCCGCAGCGGCAACCCGAACTTCCGCAATCTCCAGACCACGCTCGCCAGTCTGGAGAACGCGAAACACGCCACCATCTTCGCCAGCGGCGTCTCCGCCATCACCGCCATCGCCTTTGGATTGAAGGCGGGCGACACCATCATCTCGGAGCAAAACATCTACGGCTGCACCTACCGACTCTTCGAGCGCGTGCTGCGGAAGTTCGGCGTCAGCATCAAGTATGTGAACCTCGCCAATCCGGCGAACTACGGCCTCATCGCCGAGCTGAAACCCGCGCTGCTCTGGCTGGAATCCCCCACGAACCCGCTGCTCAAGATCCTCGACATCTGCGCGCTGTCGGACGTCGCCCACAGCGTCGGCACCACCGTCGTCGTGGACAACACCTTCGCCTCCAGCCTGCTGCAAAAGCCGCTCGATCTCGGTGCTGACCTCTCCCTGCTCAGCACCACGAAGTACACCAACGGTCACAGCGACGCCCTCGGAGGCGCGGTTTGCAGCAACAGCGACGAGTGGCAGGAGAAGATGATCTTCGCCCAAAAAGCACTCGGCCTGCAACCCAGCCCCTTCGACACCTGGCTGACCTCACGCGGCGCGAAGACCGAGGCCCTCCGCATGGAGCGGCACAACGCCAACGCGCTCACGCTCGCCACCCGACTCGAAGAACACAAGCGCGTGAAGTCCGTGCGCTATCCCTTCCTCCCGAGCCACCCACAGTATGCGCTCGCGAAGAAGCAAATGACCGGCGGCAGCGGCATGTTGCTCGCCGACTTCGGCCACACGCAGGACGGCGCGCTCGCCTTCATCCGCCGACTGCATCTCTTTACCCAGGCCGAGAGCCTCGGCGGCATCGAAAGCCTCGTCTGCCATCCTGCCACCATGACACACGCCTCCATCCCGAAAGACATCCGCGAAGCCGCCGGCATCACCGATGGCCTCATCCGCTTCTCCGTCGGCATCGAGCACGTCGAAGACCTCTGGGCGGACATTGAGCGGGCGCTGGCGGTGGGGTGAACAACCAACAGATGAAAATCTTAGCGTCATTTTTCTCCATCACTTCATGGGTGCTTCTTCTGGTATTGTTTATCTGCTCGCTTCTCGTGGCTATTTACGATCACAGAAAGCTTACCAATGAGTTGGCTAAAGCAACTAAGGCCAAAAAACGAGGCATAATGCTTCGACGTGCATTGGTTTGGTCTGTGCCTGCTATCTCTCTGTTGCTCACTTTCTCTGCAAGATTGACGTCGGTTGAATTGCAAAACCGAGTCGAAGAGATTCGGCTCAAAACAGGCCCTCGCAGCATCACTAAAGAACAGGAGAGAATACTGCTGGAGACATTAAAACCAGCGTCGGATGATCCAGTTTTGGTGTGGTGGAGTCCTTCAAAAACTGTTGAGCACCAACAGTATGCCGAAAACCTAGCTAATACTTTACTCAAGGCGGGCTTTGTGGTGGAGTGCAAGGATCTTCCTGGCCAGACTTTTCCTGATGGAGAGGAAGGTGTGCTCGTAGAATATGCTGATCGCGGGCTAGTCGCCGAAAATGCCAGACGGATTCGCTCTGGGTTTACATTGGCTGGAATTGAGGCGCGCTTTGAGAAGGTGACAGAGTTTCCGAAAGGTGAGATCGGTCTTCAAATCGTAATTTTAGGGCGTCCAATCAAGTGAGCGCGATCATGTTATCTCTGATGAGGAATTCACTGGCAAACGCTTAAACTCTAAGCCCCGAGCTCTCGCGAACCTCGGGGCTTTAAATTGACTTTTCTTCACTCAGCGAATCACGGCAAGCTGGTCGCGCCCATCAGGAAGCGGTCGCACTCGCGGGCGGCACCGCGGCCTTCGTTGAAGGCCCAGACGACGAGGGATTGGCCACGACGGCAGTCGCCAGCGGCGAAGACGCCGGGGAGGCTGGTGGTGTATTTTTCGTGCTCGGCTTTGATGTTGCTGCGCGGGTCGGTTTCGACGCCGAGGGCTTCGACGAGGGGCTGCTCGGGGCCGAGGAAGCCCATGGCGAGCAGGACGAGCTGCGCGGGGAGGACTTTTTCGGTGCCGGCGATCTTCTGGGGGCCGAAGTTGCCTTTATCGTCTTTCTTCCACTCGACATCGACGACGTGGACGGCCTTGACGTTGCCGTCGGCATCGCCTTCAAAGTGGGTGGCGGTGGTGAGATAGACGCGGGGATCGTCGCCGAACTTGGCGGCGGCTTCTTCCTGGCCGTAGTCCATCTTGTAGGTCTTGGGCCACTCGGGCCATGGGTTGTTCGCGGCGCGGGTGAGCGGCGGTTTGGCCATGATTTCGAGCTGGGTGACGGTGGTGCAGCCGTGACGGACGCTAGTGCCGACGCAGTCGGTGCCGGTGTCGCCACCGCCGATGATGACAACGTCCTTGCCGTCGGCGGTGATGTATTTGCCCGAAGGATCGAGCACGGCCTTGGTGTTCGCGGTGAGGAAGTCCATGGCGAAGTGGATGCCCTTCAATTCGCGGCCGGGGATGGGGAGGTCACGCGGCTTGGTGGCTCCGGTGGCGACGATGATGGCGTCGAAGTCTTTGCGGAGCTGCTCGGCAGTGATGTCGGTGCCGACGTTGACGTTGCACTTGAAGGTGACGCCTTCGTCTTCGAGCAGCTTCACGCGGCGGAGGACGACTTCGTTCTTATCCAGCTTCATGTTCGGAATGCCATACATGAGGAGGCCGCCGGGACGGTCGGCACGCTCGAAGACGGTGACGGTGTGACCGGCTTTGTTGAGCTGCGCGGCGGCGCTGAGTCCGGCGGGGCCGGAGCCGATGATGGCGACGGTTTTGCTAGTGCGCTTTTCAGGCGGCTCAGGCTTCACCCAGCCTTCTTCCCAGCCTTTGTCGATGATGCTGACCTCGATGTTTTTGATCGTGACCGGCGGCTCGTGGATGCCGAGCACGCAGGAGCCTTCGCACGGGGCAGGGCAGACGCGGCCAGTGAACTCGGGGAAGTTGTTGGTCTTGTGCAGGCGGTCGAGCGCCTCCTTCCACAGGCCGCGATAGATGAGATCATTCCACTCGGGGATGATGTTGTTGATCGGGCAGCCGCTGGCCATGCCGCTGATCATCACGCCGCTATGGCAGAAGGGGATGCCGCAGTCCATGCAGCGCGCGCCTTGGTTTTTGAGCTGCTGCTCGGGCAGGTGCAGATGGAATTCCTTCCAATCTTTGATGCGGAGCAGTGGATCGCGGTCTGCGGGGAGTTCGCGGTCGAATTCGATGAAGCCGGTTGGTTTTCCCATGGTCTCTGGTCTGTGAAAAAAGTGATGTCTGTGGGGTTCGTGTCGAGCGGGCTATCGGCTAGCTGCCGCCGATGCGGGCGACGTCGCGGGCGTTGGCTTCAAAGGCGGCGTTCAGGGCGTCGTCGCCGGTGAGGCCGTCGGAGTTGGCTTTCTTGATGGCCTTGAGCACGCGGGCGTAGTCACGAGGCATCACTTTGACGAACTTCGGCACCATTTGCTCCCAAAGGGCGAGAACCTTGAAGGCCTTCTGGCTCTTGGTGAGGTCGGCGTGCTTTTTGATGAGTTCGTAGAGAGCTTCGATCTCTTCTTTGTCATCGAGCTTTTCGAGATCGGCCATGCTGGTGTTGCAATGGTTGGCGAAGTCGCCCTCCTCATCGAGCACATAGGCGACACCGCCGCTCATGCCTGCGGCGAAGTTGCGGCCTGTGCTGCCGAGGACGACGACGCGGCCTCCAGTCATGTATTCGCAGCCGTGGTCACCCACGCCTTCGACGACGGTATCGACGCCGCTGTTGCGGACGGCGAAGCGCTCGCCAGCTCTGCCGCGCAGGAAGAGTTCGCCACTGGTCGCGCCATAGAGCGCTGTGTTGCCGGCGATGATGTTTTCATCGGCGGCAAAGGTGGATGCCTCTGGCGGATAGATGACGATGCGACCGCCGCTGAGGCCCTTGCCGATGTAGTCATTGCCGTCGCCTTCGATTTCGAGCGTGACGCCTTTCGGGACGAAAGCGCCGAAGCTCTGACCGGCGGTGCCTTTGAACTTGAGATGCACGGTGCCGTCCGGCAGGCCGTGCCAGTGGCGCTTGGTGATCTCGTTGCCGAGGATCGTGCCGACGGTGCGGTTGACGTTGCGGATGGAGAGTTCGGCGGTGACTTTTTCACCCTTCTCGATGGCTGGTTTGCAGATGTCGAGGAGCTGGGTGATGTCGAGGCTGCGGTCGATGCCGTGGTCTTGGATCTCGGTGCAGAAACGGCCCACATCGTCGCTGACATCGGGACGATAGAGCAGGTTCGTGAGGTCGATGCCTTTGGCTTTCCAATGCTCGACGGCGGCGTGAGGCTCCAACACATCGGTGCGGCCCACCATTTCATTGAGGGTGCGGAAGCCGAGTTCGGCCATGAGTTCGCGCACTTCCTGAGCGATAAAGCGCATGAAGTTCGCCGCGTGTTCGGGATCGCCGCTGAATTTGGCGCGGAGCTGCGGGTCCTGGGTGGCGACGCCGACCGGGCAGGTGTTCAGATGGCAGACGCGCATCATGATGCAGCCGAGCGTAACGAGCGGAGCGGTGGCAAAGCCGAACTCCTCTGCGCCGAGCAAGGCGGCGATGATGACATCGCGACCGGACTTCATCTGGCCGTCCGCCTCGACGACGATGCGGCTGCGGAGGTTGTTCAGCACGAGCGTCTGGTGCGTCTCGGCGAGACCGAGTTCCCAAGGCAGGCCCGCGTGTTTCACGGAGGTCTGCGGAGAGGCACCGGTGCCGCCGTCGAAGCCGGAGATGAGCACGACATCGGAGTGCGCCTTTGCCACGCCGGCGGCGATGGTGCCGACGCCGACTTCGGAGACGAGTTTCACGCTGATGCGGGCCTCGCGGTTCGCGTTTTTCAGGTCGTGGATGAGCTGCGCCAAGTCCTCAATGGAATAGATGTCATGATGCGGAGGCGGCGAGATGAGGCCGACGCCCGGCGTGGAGCCGCGCACCTTGGCGATCCAGGGATACACCTTCGATCCAGGAAGCTGGCCGCCTTCACCGGGCTTCGCGCCCTGGGCCATCTTGATCTGGATTTCGCGTGCCTGGCTCAGATAGAGGCTGGTGACGCCGAAACGACCGGAGGCCACCTGCTTGATGGCAGAGTTCTTCGAATCGCCGCG
>JBIKIA010000272.1:0-6598 GCA_044361885.1 Prosthecobacter sp.
GCTGGGAGATGCGCCCCCGCCTCTTCCTCCGCACCGCCGAGTTCCTCTGGCAGGAAGGCCACACCGCGCACGAAACCGCCGACGAGGCCATCGCGGAAACCAAGCTCATGCACAAAGTGTATGCCGACTTCCTGCGCAACCACCTCGCCATCCCCGTCATCCCTGGTGCCAAGACCGAGAACGAGCGCTTCCCTGGCGCGGTCGATACCTACACCGTCGAGGCCATGGTGCAGGACAAGAAGGCCATCCAGGCCGGCACCAGCCACTACCTCGGGCAAAACTTCGCCAAAGCTGCGGGCATCCAGTTCCTCGGCCGCGACAACACCCGCGAGCATGCCCACACCACGAGCTGGGGCATGAGCACTCGCCTCATCGGCACGCTCATCATGGCCCATGGCGACGACGACGGCGTCATCCTGCCACCACGCATGAGCCCGCACCAGATCGTCATCCTGCCCGTCACTCCGAAGGAAGAGACACGCCAGGAAGTCGTTGAGGCCTGCGAAGCGCTTGCCACTACCCTGCGCACCCAGACCTTCCATGGCGAGCCCCTCCGCGTTCACGTCGATAAACGCGATCTCCAGGGCGGCGCGAAGAATTGGGAGTGGATCAAAAAAGGCGTTCCCCTCCGTCTCGAAATGGGCCCACGTGACATCACCAGCCGCAGCGTCGCTGTCTGTCGCCGCGATCAGGGACCGAAGGCGAAAGAGTTCATCCCCAAGGAAGACCTCATCCGCGACATCACCGAGCGTCTCCAAGACATCCAGGACAGCCTCCTCAAGCGCGCCACCGAGATGCGTGACGCGAACATGAAGAAGATGGACACGATGGAAGAATTCCAAGCCTTCTTCGCCGAAAGCGGGCCCGGCGGCTTTGCCCTCATGCACTGGGCTGGCAGTAATGAAGAGGAGGAGAGGATCGCCAAAGACATGAAGATCACCATCCGCTGCATCCCGCTGAGTGATGAGTTCGCTGAAGAGGGCAAATGCTTCCTCACCGGCAAACCCAGCTCGAAACGTGTGGTGTTCGCACGGAGCTATTAAGTTTTGGCAGCAAGGCGCACTTGGTTCATCTGCCAACGGTGAACAGTGCTGCCAAGCTTGCGACTTTTCAGGGGTGATGGCTACCGCGCCTCGATCTTCACGTTGTCGAGATCGAAGCTTTGCTGGCTGCCGGTCTGGGCGGCCATGAGGACGATCTTGCCAGCATGGCGCAGGGTTTCACGCCAGGAGTAGGCTTGCGTGCTGGGCACCCAGCCGGCGGCTTTGGCTTGGTCGTCAGTCCAGTCATGACGGATCGTGGTGGCGATGGTCTGCCAGTCGGTGCTGAAAGGTGGGAGCTTCTCAAAGGTCCATTGCGAAACATCGCGGGCAAAGATTTCCAACCGCACGGCACCGCCTGCTTTAGGAGCGCGCACGCGGGCTCTGAGCGTCACTTCATCGCCACCTAGCAGTACGGGCCAGTCGCCGGGCAAGGGCTGCGCATGGGCGATGGGGCGGAGGTTTTTGCCGCGCGAGATCGTGACGTAGCCTTCGGAGTGATGCTCGATCTTGTCCACGCCCTGCCAGCCTTGGGCATCTTTATCAAAGGTGAAGACGAGCGGTTCACGCTGCACGGGGAGCTTTGGTAAAGAGGCGAGCTTGGGTGCTGGCAGGGCGGTGTTTACGAGCGTAACGCCGGAGATGGAATAGAGCTTGGCACCGGGTGCGAGCGTGAGTCGAAGACGGATGCTGCCATCCTTTTGAGGCCGCTTTTCAAAGGCGACATCGCCATCGGCGGAGAGCGTGATAGGCTTGCCGGACTCGCGCAAAGGTGAGGTGAGAAGCATGGCTGGCTTCGCTTTGTCCTCGGGCTCATAGGCGGCGAAACCATCCTCCCGCAAGCGAGCGAGGCAGAGACTGGCGCTGCGTTTCCAGCCGAGATGCACGGTGGGGCTGCCGCCGTAGTAGAGCAGCAGTTTGCCGTCCTGCACCACGGGTGGCCCGGCCTGGGCGTAGATGCAGCCGCTGTCGTAGCTGCCTTTGTCGCCGAGCTTTAAAAACGGTGTGCCAGGCTGCACGCGCTGCCACTTGATGGAGTCGTGACTCCACGCGAGTTCGACATCGACGACGCGCCCCGAGCCGACGTGATACATCATGACATAGCCGAGGTAGAGATTCGCATACGGGAAGACGGTGAGCGCATAGGTCTGCGTGGCGCGGCCCTCATCGAGAGCGCTGCGCAGGACGATGCCGCTACTCTTCCAATGCAGGAAATCGTCGCTCTCCAGCCGCGAGACCAGACGCTCACCGAGATACATTTTGGTGAACCAGAGATACTTGCCGCTGCGAGTGTCAAAGAAGGCGTTGTTGTGTGTATCGCCCTGCTGTGCGCTGAAGCCGAGCACCTCCTGTGCCGCGCTCCAGTTCAGGCCATCGGCACTGAAGCGCACACGCGGCTTCCCGAGACCGATGTCATGAACGAGCTTGTAGCGCCGCGTCGGATCGGTGTCGTGCAGGTCTTTGAAAACACCCACATTCGGGCAATCGCGAGCCACGATGTTGTTCGCACTGCTGCCGGCAAACTTGTGCAGGCCAAGCGCTGGTTTCTCCCACTTCAAGCCGTCCTTCGATGTCGCATAAAGCAGATACCAACCGACGTCATGCACCGTGCTCGGCCCATCCATCTGCGCGATGACATCTTTGTCGGCGAGCACGTCTTTATACCACATCTTCCAAAGCTTCGCTTCCGCATCCCAGGTGACGTTGGGGTAGTAGTTGTTCGTGGCATTTTCCCAAGGCTGATCCGATGGCAGCAACGGATTCTCCGCCGCCTTCTCCGCCGTGCCGAGCACGAGCCGGGCGTTCTCGGTTTGCTCGATGACACGCGTGTCGAGCATGAGCAGCTTGTCGTCTTGCGGTGAGACGAGCACGGGCTCAGCGGCATGAAGGACGGTGGGGACGAGGAGAAGAATGGCAGCGCGCATGGTTGGATTATAGCCTCAGGTTCCCGAATACCTTCCCTTGGCGTAGGGAATAAAGGGCAACAGAATCTTGAGATTCAAAGTCTTTCTGCCGCCCTCATTATTCTGTCAGCACTATTTACTTGGCACACGTGCTTTACATTGCATAACCAAGATGGCGAACATCAGAGCAAGAGCAATGATGCCGCAAAGTGTCATTAAACTGCCGAATCCGAAGGCAAAGATGGCACCACGCCAGTCCTGCTGCCAGATTTTAGGCGCGGCAAGAGCCAAAGGCGTAAACCGGAAGAAGCCGTAGGCCGCTGCTATTAAAAACAGCTCGAAATAGACAAACAGAACCCAAGGAATTTTTTCGCGTCTATCGAGTTCTTCATGCATTGCCACTCATAGTGTTAATTGTTCTAGGTGGGGGAGACATTGCACTCAGGTGCAGCACCCCAATTATCGAGCTAGAGAGTTTCTTCGAAAAGGAATACTTGGCACATTTAACCAATCAATCATGTATTTGAAACCGGGTTCGTATTAGGCTGAAAGCATCTTCAATCGCTTGGTCTTCCGAGCGTTGGAAACTAACATCAGGGAGGTTTCCAGATATCCATTTGCCCTCGGCATCCATCATCTTGTCCTCAATCGTGTAGTAAACGCCAGTTTCAATATAGTGCCGAACTACAAGCAGCCTGTAAGTCGTGGTATTGATGTTAAACCTGATATCTCTGCAGACTTCATGCAAACCGCTGAAAACGCGGCTTTGGGCTTGTAGTTCGTTGGATGGGAGTGGTGTGGTCATTCCCAAAAATCTACGCCTTATATGAATGAGCAAGCATAAACAACCATTGATGTGATAACCCTTTCGATGGAGATGCGGCCATCGGCGATGATGCACTTCATGTGCATGCGCGGGCAGAGGATGCGGCTGAAGAGATCGCTTTCGATGAGTTCGGGGAAGCGGTCGAAGTCAGCGCGGAAACGCGGGCCGGGCTCTTTGGCGTGGATGAGTCGGACCTCCACACCTTCACTGATTTTGCCAGCAAGCACCTGGAGGAAAGGGACGAACTTTTTGCCGCTGCTGACGTGCAGATCTTTGAGATCGGCGGTGACGAGCCAGAGCAGCTTCTTCGCGGCGGGCACGATTTCCTGGAGCACCGCTTGATAGGTCTCCTGGTTGATGACGAGGCGGCTCATTCCGATGTCTCCACCAGCTCCGAACTCACGAGCCCCTGCGTGACATGACGCGGCTGGGCGATGAGATCGACGAGGCGCTCGAAGATGTCTTTGCCACGCGTGATCTCGATCTCGACGCGCAGGAAGTAGATGGGGATCTCTCCAGGCGGGAGTTTGGGGAAGCGAACGAAGTCTTTCTCGGTCGTCAAAATCGCATCGGCATCGGCTTTGACGCAGCGGTCGATGAACTGGGTGATCTCCTTTTCCTGGAAGCGATGGTGATCGGTGAAGCGCGCGGTCCACTGTACCTTCGCGCCGAGTTTGCGGCAGCCGTTTTCGAAGCTCTCTGGCACGGCGATGCCGGAAAGTGCGCCCACGTACTTTCCTTTGAAGGAGTCGAGCGGCAGGCGCTCGCCGGTGTGGATGTTTTCAAAGTGAACGGGGCGGTGGCGGCACTCGATGATGTCGGCCACGGGGTTGTAGCGCTCGATCTGGCGGATGACATCGGCGCTGTCGCCATCGGACTTGGTCAAAAAGATGTAGCTGGCACGGCGGAGGCTTTTGGGAGGCTCGCGGAGAGTGCCGCGTGGGAGCATGTAGCCGGTGCCAAAGGGGGCGGTCTTGTCCACGAGCACGATGTCGTGGCGATGCTTGAGGCGGAGGTATTGCAGGCCGTCATCGAGGATGAGCACATCAGCGCCGAACTTGCGGATGGCATGGGCCCCGGCCTTCACGCGATCCCGATCCACGACGACGGGCACGCCGGGGCAGTTGTGGGCGAGCATGAAGGGCTCATCACCGGCGTTGTGGGAGTCGAGCAGGACGCGTTCACCATCGCTGACGATGCGTGGCGGCAGGCCTTTGGGTTTGCGGGCAAGGCCGAACTTGGAGGCGATGCGCCAGCTCAGCGGGGCCTTGCGCTGGCGTTTGCTTTTGTAACCACGGCTCAGAATGGCGACACGACGTCCACGATCCCGCAGCGACTTCGCGAGCAACTCAACGACAGGCGTCTTGCCTGTGCCGCCGACGGTGATGTTGCCGACACTGATGACGGGTACGCCGAGGTGGTGATCGTGGATATAGCGCTCGCGGTAGAGGAAGAGGCGAAGTTTGACCGCGCCTTTGTAAATGCCGGAGAGGAACCAGAACACAGTGCGACACATCGACGCGCGCAGTCCACGACGGTTGTGGATGATCACGTCGATGACGAATTGCTCGAGGTCTTCGAGGGTGTCCTTCATGCGAGGCCGCGAGACTGCCGCAGGGGCCGGGAGGGCACAAGCGGCAGGGTTTTAAAACTTCCCGTCGCGGCTTTCGAAGTGGGTGGGCTTGCCGAGGGTGGCTCCACCTTGGCTGACCCAGGCGGCGACCCAGTCGATGAGCTCATCTTCGGAGACTGTGGCACTGCCGATGGTGTTGGAGCAGAGTGACGAGTCACTGAGAAGTGCATCGGGTGCTTCTGTGCCGGTGATCTGAACCGTTTTGCCAAAGGCTAGGCCAAATCGCTCAGCGACCTCGCGCACCTTGAGAGTGATGGAGCCGGTGAGATTGATTTTCCAGGCGGGCGTGGCGGCATGTTCGAGGAAGAGGAGTGAGAGCGCGTTCGCATCGCCCTGCCAGATCGTATTAAAGTGGCCCATGGTCACATCCACGGGCTCACCGCGCCAGACTTTCTGGGCGATGTCCACGAGCACGCCGTAGCGGAGATCGCAGGCGTAGTTCAGGCGGATGAGCGAGACGGGCGTGCCGTAAGCCTGTGCATAGTATTCGAAGATGCGCTCCCGCCCGAGGCAGCTCTGCGCGTATTCGCCAGCAGGGTTCGGTGTATCGGATTCACGACTGCCGGAGCCGCTGGTGGGCACGAGGCCGTAGATATTGCCGGTGGAAAAGGCGGCGATGCGGCTTGTGCGGTAGCGCTGGCAGATGAGGCTGGGCAGGAGGGTGTTCATGGCCCAGGTCAGCGGCTCCTGACTTGTCGCGCCAAACTTCATCCCAGCCATGTAAATGATGTTGGGTGCCTCCGGCAGTGCCGTCAGGGCGCGCTCGTCTAACAAATCGCAGGTGATGGTCTCGATGCCGTGCCTCTCCAGTTCATTCCGCGCGGCAGCATCGCGAAAGCGTGAGACGCCGATGATGTTGCGCTGCGTGCCTGCTTCATCGCTGGCGCGTTTGGCCATGCGGATCAGCGAGGGGCCCATCTTTCCGGCAACGCCGAGGACGAGGATGTCGCCAAGCAGGCGATGCATCATGTCGATCACCGACTGAGTCGGCTCGCTGAGGCGGTCTTCCAGCTCGGCGAGGCTGCTTGGTGGCGGTGATGCAGCAGCAGACATGCTCAGCGCATTTTCAGCTTCTGGCCGGGGCGGATGAGATCGGACTTCAGGCCGTTGGCGGCTTTGATCTTCGCCACGGTAGTTTTGTTTTTCAAAGCCAGACCGTAGAGCGTGTCACCCTTCACGACCGTGTGCGAGCTGC
>JBIKIA010000719.1:0-2642 GCA_044361885.1 Prosthecobacter sp.
TGTCCGGCAGCTTTCAGGCTTGGCGTGGCCGAAAGACCGTGGCTTCATGCAGCGGTTTTACCACGCCCATGCCCCCTTTCCTGCCCCGCACCGCCTTTCTTTCCTTCCTCGCTGCCCCCAGCCTGCTCCTGGCGGCGGACTCTGCCGATGTCATCATCTACGGCGGCACCTCCGGCGGAGTCACCGCCGCCATCCAGACGGCGCGCATGGGCAGGACTGCCATCCTGATCGAGCCCACGAAGTTCCTCGGTGGTCTTACCACGGGCGGACTCGGGGCCACTGACATTGGCAACAAAAAAGCCATCGACGGTATGTCGCGGGAGTTTTACGCCAACGTGCATCGCTATTACAGCGACCCCGCGAAGTGGAAGCAGCAGACCCGCGAAGACTACTTCGCTAAGAAACCCCACGGCAACTCCGCCGCCGAGACCACCATGTGGACCTTCGAGCCCCATGCCGCCTCCGAGATCTACGACGCCATGCTCAAAGCGGCGGGCAGCAAAGTCACCGTCATCTTCAGCGAGCGGCTCGATTTGAAAAAAGGCGTCGTCAAAGACGGGGCAAAGATCACCAAGATCATCATGGAGAGCGGGCGCGAGTTCTCCGCGCCCATGTTCATCGATGCCACCTATGAGGGCGATCTTATGGCGAAGGCGGGAGTCAGCTACCACGTCGGACGCGAGGCCAACAGCGTCTATAATGAGCAGATCAACGGCGTCCAAGTGGCCCACACTATCCACCACCAGTTCGTCAAAGACGTCGATCCTTATGTGAAACCGGGAGATCCCAGCAGCGGACTCCTCCCCGGCATCGAAAAAGACCCCGGCGTCGAGTTCAGCGGCGACAAAAAAGTCCAAGCCTACAACTTCCGCATGACCACCACCGACGTGCCGGAAAACCGTCGGGACTGGGAGAAGCCCGCGAACTACGACGAGCGCTGGTTCGAACTCGCCCTTCGCAACGTCGAAGCCGGAGACATGCGCATCTCCTGGGCACCGAGCTGGATGCCAAACCGCAAGACAGATACGAACAACAACTTCGCCATCAGCACCGACTTCATCGGCCAAAACTGGGACTACCCCGAGGCTGACTACGCCACTCGCGCAAAGATTTGGCAGGCCCACGAAGACTGGCAAAAAGGCCTCATGTGGACCTACGCCCACCATCCCCGCGTGCCGGAAAAGATCCGCGCCGCCTTCCAAAAACTCGGCCTGGCCAAGGATGAGTTTCTCGACAACGGCAACTGGCCCCGCCAGCTCTACGTCCGCGAGGCCCGCCGCATGATCGGCGACTACGTCATGACGGAGAAGAACTGCAAGCGCCACGAGATCGTGGAGGACAGCGTCGGCATGGGGGCCTACAACATGGACTCCCACAACATCCAGCGCTTCGTGACGAAGGAAGGCTTTGTCCGCAATGAAGGCGACGTCCAGGTCGGCAGCCGTCCCTACCCTGTCAGCTATCGAAGCATCCGCCCAAAGGCCGCTGAATGCACCAATCTGCTAGTGCCTGTGTGCCTCAGCGCCAGCCACATCGCCTACGGTAGCATCCGCATGGAGCCCGTCTTCATGGTCCTCGGCCAGAGCGCCGCCACGGCCGCCGTCCATGCCATCGAACAAGGCACCACGGTCCAGGGCATAGACTACGCGAAGCTGAAGGAGCAGATGCTGAAAGACGGCCAAATGCTCGACTTCGAGTCCCCGCCCGCCCCCGCCGTACACTCCATCAAGAAAGCAGACCTCAAAGGCGTGATCGTCGATGACAGCGAGGCCGAGCTGACCGGCTTTGAGTCTGAAGGCCACACCACGGGCGGCTTCGTCGAGCGCGGTTATCGTCATGATAGTGACTCCCTCAAAGGTGAACAGAAAGCCAAGTTCACCCCCGCTTTGCCAAAGGCAGGCAATTACAGTGTGGCGATCAGCTACGGAGCCCTGGCGAATCGTGCGAGCAATGTGCCCGTCACCGTGCTTCATGCCGATGGCGAGAGCATCGTGGTCGTGAACCAAAAGAAGAAACCTGGCGGCAAAGACAACTTCCATCCGCTCGGCATTTTCCGCTTTGAGTCTGGCAAGTCCGGCTACGTGCAGATCAGCAACGAAGGCACGAACGGTCACGTCATCATCGACGCCGTGCAGTTCATGGCGGATTAAGGCCATTAGACAGCCTTCGGGGAAGTTCACACGTTGTTGCTTCACTACTTGCACCGTTCACTTCCTCCATCTATCAGCGCCTCATGGCGCACCGCGATGCGGGGCGTTTTCTTTATCCAGTCCAGAGCCGTGATGAGCGGTGCTGGCAGCCGTTTCGTAGATGCAGGGAAGACCGTGAGAACCGGTCACAGTGGCGCTGCGGTATCGGGTCACCATCTCACAACGCGCCGGTCAGTGATGTCCGGCGGGCAAAGTCAATCTGGGGGCAACTCCGGGTGAAGGCGAGAGAGATGGGCGCATGAGTCCTCATGCACAAACCCGGAGTCCGAATATCTCGCTTCGAAATGCTCACTCCCGCCGCTCCCCGTGGAGGCCGGTGGGAAACCTTACTTCATCGCAACAATGAAGCGTGAGATCGAATCTCCATGCCATGCCTGCTCCAGCCGAGGAGCAGCGAGACGGCCTGGTGCCTCGTTCTTGCCATAGAACTAG
>JBIKIA010000758.1:0-2638 GCA_044361885.1 Prosthecobacter sp.
TTACCTGGAGGAACTGGAGCAAGGCCGCGAGGCGATGCGCGAACTGCCACACGGCGTCACCTTCACGCCGGGACCACGTTTTGAAGCCCACATCTTCCCCTACCTGACCGAGGCGAACATCCAGCGCTGGCAGCGCCGATTCGACGAGATGGAAACCCGATCCGCCACCACACCCGAGGCGCTGACCAACGTGCGCCTGCTGCGGCGCGCCCTGAAGCTTCATGACCCTGACACCGAACTCTTATCAGAACTCGTGATACGAGTTCATTTCATTTTTCACCTGCGCGAACTCGTATCGTAACTCGTCCCACCCTAAAGGGTGGATACGAGATATACGAGTTCGCGGCAGCAGCGCCCTTTCTCGTAACGGGACGAGTTGATACGAGTTATACGAGTTCGCGTTTCAGCGCCGTTTAGGTGGCTTGCGGCGCTTGGCACACACCCTCAGCGGCACCTGTTCCTTGGGGGTAGCCGACATTCAAGCGGTGAACCAGCAGACGATAGATGAGGTGCTGACCACGCTGCGCCGGGGAGAGAGCGCATAGGCCGCATTGGTCCGCAAACAGCCCTCTGGCGCGTCTGTGGCTGACGCTAAGGTGAGTGTGGCAGAATCCACGTCGAAGGCAGCCAGTGTCACGCATATGGCCTTTAAAAACCACTCTGAAATAGCTCAGCCGGTCGCGCAACATTCTCCAGCGTGATTTGATCGTGAATCGCGGCAGCGATGGCCGGGAGATCGAACGCGCTGCGCACTTGGCGCACAACTGCTGTGCGATGCGAATCACCGAGGTCGTAGCCGATGGAACGCAGATCCAAGATCCAGGGTTCCTGGCCATCCACGCGAAGGGAGAGCAGACGGATGCCACCGGCCCATGGATCGAGACCATCGCTTTTGCGTGGGCCATAGGTTTGCAGATCGAGCGCGACGGAGCGGGATTCACGGATCGCGGTGGCGATGACGGCGAAGTCACTCACCTCGCTTATCACCCGTTCAATCGGGTTCGGACAAGTTCGGACGTTTCGGACGGCTAACCGTCCGCACAGGTCCACTAGGGGAGCCTCAATATGTTTTTCAATTTTAAAACTTTTCGTTTTAGTTTTCTCACGCGCGTACGCGCAAGCCCTCTTTACCCAGTCCGAAACGTCCGAGATTTTGGTTTCGGTTTGAGCTAGAAAACCGGTTCGGACGGTTCGGACGGCTGATTTCAACTCAGTAGGGCGGGAAGCGAGGATGTCAGCCTGCATCAAGTCGAAGCGGCGGATCATGATGGGGAAGTCCATGTTGTGGAAAAACTCACCATGGAGGGCGGAACTTGGAGCTTGAAGGGCGCTTGAAAAGCACATGGACGAAGTCCTGATGGGGTGCGCGTTCGGTGACATCAACCTTCACGAGCACTTCACTGCTGTCCTCCATTACGACCTGCCATGGAACCCCAACCGCCTTGAACAGCGCGAAGGACGTGTGGACCGTTTCGGGCAGCGGGCTAAGGAAGTGAAGGCTTACCTCCTATTCTCAAAGGACAGCGCCGTGGATGGCGTGGTGCTCGATGTCATCCTGCGGAAAGTCCGCGAGATTAAAAAAGCCACGGGCATCAATGTGCCGTTCCCGGAAGACAGCAAAAGCATCATCGACACCATCACCCAGTCGCTGCTTCTCAACCCAGACCGGAAAATCAGCACCCGGCGCTCGGACGTGAATCAGATCGAATTCAATTTTGAGGAGTTCGACGAGGCACGAAAACTCGAACTCGAAGTGTCCGACAAATACAAAAAGGCGGCCGACCGGGCCAGTCAGAGCCGCTCCATCTTTGCCCAGCATGCCATCAAGGCGGAGGAGATCGAACAGGACCTTCGTGAAAACGATGAAGCCATCGGTTCCCCCCAGGTCGTGGAGAACTATGTCGTCGATGGGCTACGTTCGCTGTTTGGTGTGCAGATTGATCGCGAGAAAAGCGGCTACCTTCTTTACACAGCCAATCTGCCGCAGAGCGTGAAGACACTCCTTCCTGCGAAATCATCCGTGAAGGTCTCCTTTGAGTCACCCACGCCAGAGGATCACATCATCGCCAACGGCGGCTTACCCATGCACACCTTCGCCGATCTCGCCAAGGCCTTAAACCGGTCCACGGTGTATCTCTCCGGCCTGCAAACGCGGTTTGATCTACCGACCTTCGACGGTGCGTGTTACTCGGAGGCTTATCTCGCCTTTCTCCAAACTCTGGTGCATCTGCGCACACTCTCGATCACCGAAGAAACGCTGCGGGATCTCTGGCACATCGAGAAGAAGCTCTTGGTGCTGCTCCACGCCGACTCCACGGGATCACCCACCTGGTTTCTCGATTCCTGCGGTGCCACCACCTGTCCCAAGCGCCGCCTGCTGCTGACCAACTACGAACTCGGTGCCGAGGTGCAGGGCAAAGGCGTGCAGCTCAGCCTGAACTTCGCCGACACCGCCCCGGAACTCTTTGCGGGTCAGGAGATGGGCGAGGATGCTCTGCGCGTGCTGAACGATTACCGCAAACTCCATGCCCGCATCACCGCCGACGTGAAGGCCGAACTGCCGCAAGTGCGTGCCGCTGTTGCTTGGTCCAAGCGGGTGTGATTGGATCAACATCACCACTAATGACACTCCAATCTC
>JBIKIA010000721.1:0-2636 GCA_044361885.1 Prosthecobacter sp.
CCTCGACTTGGTTGGAGAAGAACGTCAGCGCAGCAGTCGCGCAGGAGAGTCGTCAGGCCATGGTTCTGGAGTGGGCTGAGTACAACCCCCGCGTGGCCTTCGAATGGGCCGCCACGGCTCTGAAAGGTGCCGCACGCGAGATCACCTTCTCAGCGATTTTCAGTCAATGGGCCTCCGATTATCCCCAAGATGCGCAGCTCGCTGCCCTCAAACTGGCCGATGAAACCGAACGCCACAACGCTCTCGCCTCCGTGTTCGCTGCCTGGTGCGGCCAGGATCTGGAAGCCTTCTCCGCTTGGTTGAAGCAGCAGAAGCCCGGCATCGAAAAAGACATCGGCATCGAGCAGTTGGCCGAAGTTTCGATCTCCTCGAATCCCGCCGCTGTGCTGACTGAGATTCTGACCATGCAAGACCCGCCCCGTCTGAAGCGCGCCCTCACTCTGCACTATCAAGACTGGAAACTCACCGAGCCCCAGGCGGCTGAACTCTGGCTGAAACAGCACCCAGAAGCGGTCAAACTCATGAACCCCTGATTCGGGTCAGCGCTCAGGCGGCACCAAACCACCGGGTGCTGCTCTATGGTGCTTTGTATCAGAGAAAGCTAAGCACAGCTTATCAGTCTATTGAAAAACCGAGAGTCGGGTTATACCCCATGGCCAGCACCAGTTTTCGGCATCACCC
Organism: Prosthecobacter sp.; assembly: GCA_044361885.1. Lineage (GTDB taxonomy): Bacteria > Verrucomicrobiota > Verrucomicrobiia > Verrucomicrobiales > Verrucomicrobiaceae > Prosthecobacter. The sequence continues at coordinate 682 of JBIKIA010000721.1, forward strand.
TTGCGGTGTCCTCAGGTCCTTTCCCACGCATCCCATGACCCAGAAAAAGCCGTCCTCTCTTGGGTGCGACCCCATGAAGCTAAATCACTCAGCCATCATGAAGCTTCCCATGTTCCTGTCTCTGCTGATTGGGGTTCCGTCGGCATCGAGCCATGAACCGGCGAGTGCAAGCCTCACCACGCTGAACGCACGCGTAGGGACCTTGGAATTCGCCTCCATTCATGAGGCCGGGCATGTGGTCTGCGCTAAAAGCGTGGGGATGATCGTGACGCAGGCACTGGTCTTCCAGCGCTCCAAGCCCGGAGTCGGAGTCTATTGGAAGGGGACCACCGCTTTACGGGGTAGCAACAGAGGCGGAAGCATGGCGGTTGCCAAACTGGGCGGCAATTTTGCAGAGCTCTTTTTGGCGGATAAGACCAACCTGATCGTGGTCCCCACTTTTCTGGATGTCGTGGGCAACAGGAGAGTGATCAGTCAGTCCGATGTCGTCACCCAGACGGATTTGGGTGCCGGCAACCTCCTGACCGCGCAGCACAAAACTTACCGTGCATTGGCAGGCAATGTGGCTTTGCTGAGCAGAGTTTATCAGCAGCTTCGCACCAGACACGCGTATCCATGAGAGGTGCTTGATCACACTCTTGGCTGTGCTCCGGTTTACTGCTGACGCTTGCACCTAATCTTCCTCCCCGCCAAGAAACGCGGAGGATTAGGATTGAGGCATGCATCGATACAAACAGCTCCCCCGAGAGGGGCGCACGCCGCAGCCTTGAATCGCCCTCGGAGCGGCTACTGAGATGCGGGTTATACCCCATAGTCCGCGCCAAATTTCGGCGTCATGCTCCTCTGCAGCGCCCTCAGGCGTCTCCCCCGTCCCATGACCATGAAAAAACGTCCGTTACCAGGCAGGATCTCATGAACCTAAAACACTTAACCACCATTTACCCCCGCCTTGTCCACGCCGCCGCTAAATGCAGCGCTGGTCGGGTGCTGCTCGCCACGCTGATGATCCACAATGCACGGGGCCGGGAAGTGCCCGAGCCGGTGATTGTAGCCTCCAAAGCGGAAACATCGGTCACCATGGAATTCCAAGAACCCACGGTCGTCCTCCTCCTCGGACCAGCGAAAATCACCGCTCCAGTGCTCGCGGAATCTCCTGTGGCCCGGCTCGATTTGATCCGCCAAATCAAAAACAACGACTCCCGCCAGGAACTGCTGACTGTCTTCGGCATCGAAATGGGTAAAACGCAACCACAGCAGGCCATGCAAATGGTGCTGACGGAGTTCCAGACCCTCCACGACCGGCAGTCCTTTTGTCTCCCCATGATGCGTCAATGGGCTGAAAAGCAGCCTCTCCAAGCACTCGAAGCCTGCCTGTTGATCCCCGAGGGAGAACGCCGGGCCATGGCCTACTCCGCCACCCTCGCCGGCTGGGCCGCCGTAACGCCGAGCGCGGCGGCTGCCTGGACACTCGAAAATCTTTCTGGCATCTACCGCCGGACAGCCATCACCCGCATCGGCAAGGTGTGGGCCTGTACCGAACCGCGCAAAGCAGCCAACTGGACGCTCACGAACACCGCCGAGATCGATCTGTTGTTCAGCCTCAGCGAGGTTCTAGCCTCCTGGGCAGACACCTCCGCTCAGGATGCGGCAGAATGGGCCATGCAACTACCCGCCGGGAAGCTGCGCGACTTCGCCCTCTCCAAAGCCATGTTCACCTGGGCCGACTACTTCCCCAAAATCGCCGCCGAATGGCTCGTCGCCCACCCCGAGGATCTCTGGCTACTGCCGCGAGTAGCCGCCCGCTGGGGCCAGCATGACCCGGCGGCCGCCTCGACTTGGTTGGAGAAGAACGTCAGCGCAGCAGTCGCGCAGGAGAGTCGTCAGGCCATGGTTCTGGAGTGGGCTGAGTACAACCCCCGCGTGGCCTTCGAATGGGCCGCCACGGCTCTGAAAGG
>JBIKIA010000722.1:0-2634 GCA_044361885.1 Prosthecobacter sp.
GGCGTGGTGCTCATCCACGGCGGTGGTGGCACCGCCTTTGCGGAATGGGTGCAGCTATGGGCCAAGCGCGGCTATGCAGCCATCGCGATGGATTTGAATGGCTCACGGCCGCCTGAAGTGGAGTTCGACGCCAAAGGCATGACCGTCGGTAATGGTCACCGAGGCACACGAACACGTCTGCCGAATGGCGGCCCTGCTCACGGTCACCCCGAAAAGTTCGACAGCATCGGCGGCGACACGAGCGACGACTGGCCCTTCCACGCCGCTGCCAGCGTGATGCGCGCACATACCTTGCTGCGCAGCTTTCCCGAAGTCGATGCTGACCACACCGCCGTCACAGGCATCAGTTGGGGAGGCTACACCACCTGCCTCGTCGCCTCGCTGGATGATCGCTTCAAAGCCGCCGTGCCCGTCTATGGCTGCGGCTTCCTCCACGAAGGTGAGTCTGTGCAGAAACCCAGCATCGACAAGCTCGGTGCCCGCGCCGCCGACTGGGTCAAAGCCTACGATCCCGGCAGCCTCCTGCCGCGCTGTCGTGTGCCCATCCTTTTCGTCAATGGCACGAACGATGTCCACTACGTCCTCGACAGCTACATGAAGAGCTACGCCGTCGTCCCTGGAGAGAAACAAATGCGCATCCAGGTGAACATGCCGCATGGTCATCCTCCCGGCTGGGCACCGCAGGAGATCGGCCTCTTCATCGACTCCAAATGCCGTGCTGGCAAAGCCCTGCCCGTGCCCGGCAAACCCGAGATCAAAGGCGAACAAGTCGTCGTCGCCTGCGCGTCCAGCACCGCACTCAAAGCCGCCAAACTCAACTACACCACCGACACCGGCCTGCGCTCAAAGCGCCAGTGGATCAGCATCCCCGCCATCATTGAAGGCGCCCGCATCACAGCCCCCAAACCACCCGCGAACGCCAACACCTGGTTCTTCACCATCTTTGACGAACGCGACGCCATGGTCAGCACGGAGGTCACGCTGGTTCCTCAGCCTTGACCCTTGAAAGACTGTCTAGCACCCGATCACTCACCATCACGCCGATGAGCATGGCAAAGCTCGCGGCGAGGATGCCGGAGAAAGGCTCGAAGAGCACACCATTGAGCGCCAGAATGGGCGTGAGCAGCAGCGTCAGGAACGAAAGGCCGAGGAGATAAAGGTACTTCTTCCAGGCCGCCTCCAGCTCCATGCCCAGCCATGCACTGCTGAAGGCGAGCACGGTGTAGAAGAGGTATTGCAGCGGCAATGAATGACGCAGCGCTCCTTCGGGCAGCACGAGCAGAGTTGGCAGACGTCCGCTGATCCATCGGGCAGCCTCCGGGAAGACACCAAAGTGATACAGTGCCAGCAGCGGAGCACTGACGAGGACACCAATGAAGAGGACGGCGGCGCGATTACGATTCATGCGGAGCGGAGGATGGCGAGTTGGCTTCGGGTTGGCGATAAGAATTCACGACGAGATCGCTCAGATACTTGTCCGGCGCATCCACGGCATGGCGGTCGAGTTGGAAAGTTGTCTGACCCGTGCCCCGTGAGATGAGTTTCAGGCCGAAGGCAAAGTCTTTAAAAAGTCGCGAACACATCACGTCGATGGCGCTGCCCTCACGCTCCGCTCGCTGCACCAGAGCAGCGATGGCGAAGCTGTCGAAATCCAGTTTGAAGCCGGATTCATCGGCAAAACGAATGGCGAAGGCGCGCACTTCATCCGCGCGCACATCGGTTTGCAGCTTCTCCGCTTCATTGCGGCAGCGCTCCAGCCGCGCCATGGGGTCATTTACCAGCGCGGCGTCGATGACGATCTCCGGCAGCCCAAGACTGGGCAGCTCGAATTTGAAATCACGCAGCACCTTTTCCCACGCGGTCACTAGTCCACGAGCCCCTGTCTTTTCCTCAGCAGCACGCTCGGCGATCACGCGCAAGGCATCATCCAGAAAGCTCGCACGCACGCCATAGGCATGAAACTCGCGCTCATACTGGCGGATGAGGCTGCCCTCACTCTTCTTCATGATCAGGAAGAGATCGTCCGCGGTCAGCGAATCACAAAATACCCGCACCGGCAGCCGTCCGATGAACTCGGCCTCGAATCCATAATCGATGAAATCCTTCGTCATCGCCTGACGCATCAACTCCTCGCTGCTTGGCTTGTCAGCAACGGCGGCCCCAAAGCCGATGGTGGCCTTGCTTTGGCGCTTCTCGATGATCTTCTCGATGCCCGAAAAAGCTCCACTGACGATGAAGAGAATGTTCCGTGTGTTGATGACCTCGCGCCCTTTGCCGCCACCCTGACGCATCTCAAACATCATCTTCATCTGACTGCGAAAGTCGTTTTGCGCATAAAGCGGCACCTCCGTCTCCTCCATCAGCTTCAGCAGTGCCGTCTGCACGCCACGCCCGCTCACATCACGCCCGATCCGGCCCTCGCCGCCCGTCGCCAGCTTGTCGATCTCATCCAGGTAAATGATCCCATGCTCGGCCAGCTCGACATTGCCATTCGCCTTCGCCACGAGGTCGCGCACGAGATCATCCACATCGGCTCCGACATAGCCGGTCTCGCTGAACTTCGTCGCATCCGCCTTCACGAAAGGCACGCCGATCAGCTCGGCAATGTGCTTCACGAGGTAAGTCTTGCCCACG
>JBIKIA010000723.1:0-2631 GCA_044361885.1 Prosthecobacter sp.
TACGGCCCGATGAGCAGTTGCTGCGTCTCCCGGTGGATCATGCGGTTCGCTGGCGTGCCGCCGATGCTCTCCGGGCGGATGATCTGCTCCAGGCTGGGGGTGATCTCATAGAGCTTGTCACTGCTGCCGAAGGGCAAATGCGGTCCATAAGTGATCACCCAAAGCCGATCCGCCCACGGCACCACCGCGCCCGTGCCGCACTCGCCTTCCTTGTTAAACATCGCCAGATGGGGATAGATGCCGCTGATCTGTCGGGGCTCCTCCGCCTGAAGCAGGGCGGTGGCAAAGAGAAGGCTGGTGGTGAATCGGCGCATCCGTCCAGTTCACACAAAAAGCATCGGCATGGCAAGTCGTGCCGCTTACGCTTCGTGGAAATCGCTTACACGACCGCATGAAATCAGCCCTCATTCCTCCCGCCGTCTGGCAAAGTCTCCACTTCGAGTGGCTCTGGGTTTATCATGGGCAAGTGCCTGTGACGGAGCGGTGGTCGGATGAGATCACGGTGCCTGCGGGGTGGTTTTGGGTGGAGTGCGGTTCTGGCCGCATCAGGGCGGGCGGACGTGAGATCAGGGTGAAGGCAGGTCAGAGCTTTTTCACGGCTCCGGGCACGCGGCGGCAATGGTTCGCGGCGGGGACGAGGCTGCTTTCAGTGGGCTTTCGCTGTCAGTGGCCGAGTGGTGCGCCGGTGTTTCAGGCGGGGCTGAATGTGGCAGCCACGGCAGCGCGCTCGGCTCATTTGTTGATGGCGACGCGGTCTCTCTACAGCGCAGTGCATGGTCGGAAGCGGGAGGTCAATTATCACGAAGGGATCGTGGCGACATCGAAGTCGCTCTCGGACTGGTGCCAGCATGAATCTGCCTTCCGGCAGTGGATGGGTGATTATGTCTGCACTTTGCAAGGCCTTGGCATTCAGCCTCAACCCCCGGCTACGGCGCAAGATCGGCGGCTGGAGGGGCTGGTGCGTGCCCTGCATGAATGGCCGCTGGATCAGCCATTGAAGCTGACCCTGCTGGGTGAAGGGTCCACGCTGGGGAGTCGCCGTGTGCATGATCTGCTGCGGGCGCATCTGGGGATGACGGCGCAGGCCTGGCTGGATCAGCGTCGGCTGCGGACGGCACGTGAGCGGCTGTCGGGTGAGGAGACATCGCTGAAGGAGATCGCCTTCAGTATCGGGTTTCGGCATCCGCCGCACTTCACGGCATGGTTCAAACGCCACACGGGCATGACGCCGACTGCTTTCCGTGCTGGGCAGGGCGTGGAAGGCGCGTAAAGGAGGGGGATCTTCCCATGAGCTACCTTTCCACACCGGACAAACGCAGTGCCCTGCGCACGCTGTATCGTGATACGCTGCTGAAGGATGTCCTGCCCTTTTGGTTGCGCCATGGTCTGGATCGCGAACATGATGGCATCCTGACGGCGCTGGACCGTGACGGGTCTGTGATCGACTCGGACAAGAGCCTCTGGTTCCAAGGCAGGGCTGGGTGGATGTTTGCCACGATCTTCAACACGATGGAGAAGGACCGCGTGTATCTGGATGCGGCGGGCTCATGCATCGACTTCCTGGACAAACATGGTTACGCCACGGATGGAAAGCTTTTCTTTACCGTGACGCGGGAGGGCAGGCCGCTGCGCATGAGGCGCTATGTGTATAGTGAGGCCTTTGCTTCCATCGCCCATGCGGCCTATGCCAGGGCGACGGGGGATCAGCGCTACCGGGAGGCTGCCTTGCGCGACTACGCTACATACCTGAAGCACTCCTTTGAGCCTGGAATGATGACTCCGAAGGTGAGTGCTGAGACTCGCCCAATGATCGGGCTGGCACCGCTCATGATTGGCATCGTGACGGCTCAGGAACTGCGGGCAAACCTGGGGCATGTGGAGCTGATGGGCCGCTCGGCGACGGAGTGGATCGACCGCTTCATCTTTGACATTGAGAGACTGTTTTGGAAGGCCGACCTGAATGTGCTGATGGAGACGGTGGCACCAGATGGGAGCATCATTGATCATGCGGAGGGGAGGTTGCTGAACCCTGGGCACGCCATCGAGTGTGCGTGGTTTATCCTCCACGAGGGGCGGCTGCGCGGGGAGAGGAGCTACATCCAGCTCGGGCTGAAGATCCTGGATGCGATGTGGGCGCGCGGCTGGGATGCGGAGCATGGTGGGCTGCTGTACTTCCGTGACCTGCATGACAAGCCTGTGCTGGAATACTGGCAGGACATGAAGTTCTGGTGGCCGCACTGCGAGGGGATCATCGCCACGGCCCTGGCGTATGAGATCACGCATGAGGAGAAGTATGCAGAGATGCACGCGGCGGTGCATGACTGGAGCTTCCAGCACTTCCCTGATCCCGAGCATGGGGAGTGGTTTGGCTGGCTGCACCGGGATGGGAGCCCCTCCCAAATGGCGAAGGGCAGTGTCTTCAAGGGCCCCTTCCACCTGCCGAGGGCGCTGTGGTATGCGGCCGGATTGCTGGAGTGAGCGGGGCCGTGGTTTTCGAGATGATTGACAGGAATCCGGCTTTTTGGGTAGTCTGGTGTGCATGAGCAGCTTCCGTCTCCGTCCCCGCTTTACCCATGTGCTGAACCTCGATGTGGAGGCAGCGAGGGAGAAGATCGTGCGGCAGGTGGAGCG
>JBIKIA010000725.1:0-2624 GCA_044361885.1 Prosthecobacter sp.
GTCAGAGCGACCGCGATCTCATCGACAATTCCAATGCTGATGCATCCATGCCACAAGCTTTGGTTCTGATGAACAGCGAGCTTTTCCAAAGCATCCTCAAGCCACACACCCAGCTCAGCTTGAATCTGGCCGCCGCGAAGTATCCAGACGAGCAACTGTCGGCCATTTATTTGACTCTGCTCTCCCGCCAGCCCACAGCGGCGGAAAAAGCCGCCTGGACAAGGTCCGGCCTGACCAGCGCGGAGGACCTCATCTACGCGCTGCTGAACACGCAGCAGTTTATCTTCATCAAGTGAGCAACTCCCCGCTGGCAAAGCGGCAGCCGCCGTCTAGCGGTGGAACATGCCAGAAGAGATCGCACAGCCAGAATCACCCAGCGTCGGGAACAAGCCGGAGGCCGACTCCGCCTTTACGCTGCGCGATCTGCTGGCACTGACGAAGTTCCGCCTCAGCGCGCTCGTCATCGTGACCACGCTGGTGGCTTTTTGGCTGCGAGCCGGCCCGAAGATGGACGTGTGGCTGCTCATCCACACCATCATTGGCAGTACGCTGGCAGCCTTTGGCTCCGCCGTCTTCAATCAGCTCATGGAGATCGGTCCGGACTCGCGCATGAAGCGCACGGCAGATCGTCCGCTGCCTGCGGGGCGCATCAGCCCGAGCGCGGCCTTTGGCATCGGCTGGCTGCTGAGCGCGCTGGGACTCATCCACCTCGTGCATCGCGTGAATATGGAGGCCGCAGCGCTCACGGCCATGACCCTGGCGACCTACCTTTTCATCTACACACCGCTGAAGCGCCAATCCACGCTGAACACGCTCGTCGGTGCCGTGTCCGGCGCGCTGCCGCCGCTGATCGGCTGGGCGGGTGCGGCAGGTCCAGAAGCTGCGGGCGACGCCTACTTCCGCTGGAGTTTGCTCATCGAACCCGGTGCCATCTACCTCTTCGCGCTGCTCTTCCTCTGGCAGTTGCCCCACTTCCTGGCCATCAACTGGATGTATCGCGACGAATATGTGCGAGGAGGTTTCGTGATGCTGGCAAACGACGACGAACTCGGTGCCCGCACCTCTCGCCATGCGCTCGCCTGGTCCATCGCCATGCTGGCTCTGATGTTTCAGCCCGTGGCCTACGGGCTGGTGAACGTCTGGCTCTTCCTGCCTCCTGCTCTTTTGCTCAACCTCTGGCTCTGCCAGCGGGCACTCGGTTTCCAAAAGCAGCCGGACCGCGCCACCGCACGCCGTCTTTTCTTCGGAACGCTCATTTATCTGCCCGTCATTCTGATTGTCAGCGTAATGGCTTGGAAATAAAGCACACCCTTCATGTCCGACGTCCCCACACAGCCCGCCCCCCGCACGATCAATCCCTGGACCCTCTGGATTCCGATCATCATGATCTGCCTCGGAGTCGTGGTGCTCTACAATTACCTGATTTTCAACTCGATGCAGGCCAAGAGCGACATGATCACGCTCAGCGATGGCACGGTGATCAAGCGTCCGCCACTGATGGGGCGACTGGAGAAGGACATGGAGTTCACCGAGCGCAGCGGCAAGAAAGTCAATCTGGCAGAACTGAAGGGCAAGATCCTTATCGCTTCCTGGGTTTTCACCCGCTGCCCACGAGGCTGCGCGGGGGTGATCGCCAAGCTGAAGAAGCTTCATGATGAGTTCGGAGCTGATCCTGGCATTCAGTTTCTCTCCTTCACCCTCGATCCCGGGGACACCCCCGAGATGATGAAGAAGTTCGCCAGCGGCATCGACATCAAGGACACGGACAACTGGTGGTTCCTCAATGGTGAAAAGGACGTCGTGCGGAACTTCATGACCTTCTCCCTCAAGTTCCGCCCTGTGCAGGATCTGCCTGAGGCCGACCGCTTGACGCCTGATGACAAATACATCCACGATCTCCGCGTGGCCATCATTGACGATAAAGGACACTTGCGCGGCCTTTACGACGTGATGAACGGCGACGCCGACACGCAAAAGTTTTACGACGAACTCATCCGCAACGAACTCCGCTACTTCCTCGAAGAACAGAAGAAGGACAGGAAGTAAACCGCGCTGACAGATTCCCTCATGACCACTGCTGAACTCCCCGGACTCTACACACTCTTCAATGCTGCCGCTCTGGTGCATATCATCCTCGGCCTCATCCTGATCAAGAAAGGCCAGAAGCAGGCGCACATCGCCAGCATGGTGATCGCGCTTCTGTTCTCCGCCGCATTCCTCGGCTGCTACCTCTACTACCATTACACCATCGGCCATGTGAAGTATGATGGCCCAAACTGGACGCGGCCTATCTATTTCACCATTCTCTTCACGCACATCCCGCTCGCTATCCTTACTGTGCCGCTGATCATCATGACCGTCGTCCCTGCGCTGCGTCAGCGTTTCGACAAACACAAGCGCATGGCCAAATGGACCGTGCCCGTCTGGCTCTACGTCAGCGTCACCGGCATCATCGTTTATCTGATGTGCTACGTCTGGTATGGCCCGCCGATCCGGGCCTGATCCGCATCAGCCGAGCACGGGCGGTTTCGCGTGCAGGTAGTCCAGCCAGTCAGCTGGCGAGCCTGTTTTTCCATCCTCCGCCGCGTGAACGAGATTAGCCATTTCACGCGCGGTGACGAAGT
>JBIKIA010000724.1:0-2624 GCA_044361885.1 Prosthecobacter sp.
ATGATCGGTGTCGGAGGCTGGGGGGGGCGCAATGAAGTCTCCGGCCCATGGCTGTATGTGAAGGGCGGCAAGCTCTTCCGCGACACCAGCAAGGGCAATGGCGGCGCACATGGTCCGCAGCATGAATTCATCGTCGAGATCCAGAATGCCGGCCATCCGATCACTCGTGGCCTGCCAAAACGCTGGCTGCATTGCAAAGACGAGCTTTACAGCCGCCTGCGCGGTCCATCGGAGAACATCGAGATCCTTTCCACAGCCAAGTCCGACCTGACTTCAGAGCAGGAGCCGAATCTCATGGTCATCAATTACGGCAAGGGGCGTGTCTTCCACACCACCCTCGGCCATGCCGATTACTCGATGCTGGATCGCGGCTTTTATGAGATCATGCAGCGTGGCACAGAGTGGGTGGCCACAGGTGATGTGAAGGTGACTGCGGACGTGCCCGCCGACTTTCCCACGGAGGCAAAAACGTCCATCGTTTCCCTCGAAGGTTATCCGAAGCAGCAACCTCCCGCACCCAAGCCTGCAAAGTGAGGCAAAAAACAAGTTGCTCCGATGTCGATGGCGAGTAAGACATCGGCCCTCAAACAACCCGCGCGGTTAGCTCAGTGGTAGAGCATTACCTTGACATGGTAGGGGTCACAGGTTCGAACCCTGTACCGCGCACCATTCTTCATTATTCAAGAAGAATGGATTACGAGAAGGCAAAGGCTGTTTTTCAGATTGGCAGATGACCTGCGGGCGGCATGATGCGTGTCAATGCTCTCCCAGGCTCCGTATTTCCTCGCCCTCCGCTATCTGAAGCCGCGGCGCTCCTTCGTCTCGGTCATCACGATGGTGTCTATCCTTGGTGTGGCCGTGGGTGTTCTGATGATGATCGTCGTGCGTGCGGTGATGGTCGGATTCGAGGCGGACTTCCGCGAGACGCTGATGGGCTCCAAGCCCCACGTCATGTTGCGCCAGGAGGCGGGGCAGTCTCCCGGCGGGCCTGACTGGCCGGGCGTGCTGCCTCTGGCAAAACAGCAGCCGGGTGTGCTGACGGCCACGCCCTTCGCTGGAGGCATGTTGTATGTGGCAAATGGAGAGCTGCAAACCAGGGCACAAGTCTTCGGCATCCCGCCAACGGAGGCACCCAGTCATCTGCGCAAACTGAAACCGCAACTTTTGGTAGGCTCACTCGATCTTCCAGATGGCACCATCGTGCTGACCGATCAGCATTTGAGCGACCTCGGCCTGAATCTCGGGGATGAAGTCAGCGTGTATGCAGGTCCGAACGTCAATGAAGCCGTGCGTCGCTACACCGATGCGAACGAGGAAGACGACGAGGCGAAGCGCCGGGCTCTTCAAGATCAGATCCGACTTCATCCGCAGAAGCTGCGCATCTCCGGCGTGCTGCGTGCGGATGCCATGGGATCACTGGGCTACGTCTCTTTGACCACCGGCCAGTCGCTCTTTCAGCTAGAGCAGGGTGTGACAGGCATCGCGCTGGAGCTGGCGGAGCCACAGCGGGCGGCTGATGTCATGAAGAGCTTCGTCAAAACATTGCCTGGTTGGAACATGGAGCTGTGGTCAGACGATGAGGCTGGACGTCTCGCGGCGATGAAGAATGAGCAGACGATGATGCAGTTCGTGCTTTCCATCATAGCACTGGTGGCTGCCTTTTCCGTGATGAACACCACGATCACAGTCACCACGCAGAAGCGACGTGAGATCGGCGTGCTGGCTGCCATCGGCAGCACGCGCGGGCAGATCGTCGGCGTCTTCCTACTCCAGGCCGTCATCGTCGGCGTGCTAGGTACCCTGCTCGGACTCGTCGGCAGCCTGCTCGTGCTCTGGCTGCGCAATGATCTGCGCGAATGGCTCACCATGCTCACTGGCGGTCAAGTCCATGCCGTGGAGGGCGTCTTTCTCTCCAGCATCCCCGCGCATGTGGAGGTCAGCCATGTCGCACTAACCTGCACGACTTCCATCCTGCTCTGCATCGTGGCCGGATGGCTGCCCGCCTGGTTCGCCGCACGCATGGAGCCTGCGGCGGCTTTGAGGGACTGAGGAGTGGACGAGCGATTTAAGGTTCGCCGCCAGTCAGCTTCGGTAGCTCATTTTAGCCCAAGGAGCTTGGTAATCACATGTGAAGCACTCGGCAAGACAAGACCCGCCAGAGATCGACTCATGCAAAGCTGCGGCCTGAATACAAATGCTGCCCGCCCCGCACCCTTGAGCGGATCTTTCATGGCTGGAAACGCGGAGATCTGAGGCAGCCAGTGCAAAGCAGCGCCCCACCCAGCGAGGAGCGCCACGTCCACGACCACGTCCACGGATCGTTATTGAGTCAAAAAAAGAGCCCCCAGACGCGGAGATGGGGAGACGGGGCGTAGAACGAGTTTTCAACTCGTAGGATGGTGCCCCAAGTTCTGAAACTCGGGGGATGTGGATGGGCGAGATGGAATCTCAAGGCACCCGCTGACGACTTGGAAAGTCGTGGTACAGCGTCGGCTGTCCATGGCGGGGAAGCTCAGAGATCCAGCAACAGTTGAGCGACGGGGGCGAAGCTGCGGCGGTGAGCGGGGCAGGGGCCGAGCTTTTTCAAGGCCTGCTGATGCGCGGGGGTGGGGTAGCCTTTGTGG
>JBIKIA010000209.1:0-7899 GCA_044361885.1 Prosthecobacter sp.
AACCTTCATACGGGGAAGGGCGAAGCCGTGACCGTGAGCAATGACGGTGCCCGCGAGAAACGCATGGAAGACTATGTGGTGGCGGGGTTGGTGGACTTTGACGACGTGTCCTACGACACCAATGCCGATCTGCTCTACGACCTCGCCACGCAGACCGTGAGCCATTTCCGCACCTACCTCCCCGAGGAGGAAATCTGGCAGGTGCTGCACTTCCACCAGAAGGACATTGCCGTTTTCATTCACGCTCAGATGCACAAGCACTTCCGCGAGGAAGTCGCAGGATACGACGTGGTGGTCAGCAAGGGCTTCACCGAACTCAAAGACAGCGCCTACACCGCCAAGCACGGCGAGCCACCGCTCGACTACCGCCAGTCGCCAACGGACAAGAGCAACATGGCGAAGTATCTCTTCGGCGGCTTCCAGAAGTGCCTGTATCCGGTGCAGAAGTTTGATTCCGACTCCGAACGTCGCCTTGCCGGGATACTGGAGCGGGATGCCATCAAGTGGTTCAAGCCTGCCAAAGGCCAGTTCCAGATGTTCTATCGAGATGGCGCAGACCATCGGGAGTATGTGCCCGACTTCGTCGCCGAAACGGAAACGACCATCTACATGCTCGAACCCAAGGCGAAGAACGAAATGCAGGACGCCACGGTGCTGACCAAGAAGGAAGTCGCTGAAACCTGGTGCCAAAACGCCAGCGACTACAACGCCAAGCATGGCGGCAAGCCATGGAAGTATGCGCTCATCCCGCATGACATCATTGCGGATAATATGTCGTTAGAGCGGCTGGGGAAGAGGTAGCCTGCGCTTTTATGACGAAGAATGCAAAGGCCGCTATTCGTCTGCCAAGGGCTGAACTCATGGCCTTTGGCAAAGCGCTCAAGAATAGTTTCTCCGCCAGTATGCTGGGCGAGGTGACTCTCGTTTTTACCAGAGGAGTGCTTTCAATCACTTCCCAATGGGGCGGCACAACCATGAACTACGAAGGTGCTTTCAATGGTGTGGTCGTCGTAAAGGGTGGGGCCTTCAAAAGTCTCATTCGAGCGCACACTCAATCTAGTACTTCATCTACCTGGGTAGCTGGCCTCCTTGATCGTGAGTTTGGCGAGTTCTCTTTAGCCAATGTAGGAGTGAAGGCCAAGTTTCTGTCAGCCTAGAAGGTGTCAGGTGATTCATCTTGCGAGATTCCAGTCTGCTTCGCGGGAGACGGCTTCGCCGAAGACTTGGAGATGCGGAGACGCTGCGCGGAGAAGCGACTCTCCGAGCCTGAATGAGGGAGACTGCCGGGCAGCCGGACCGCGTGAGGCGCGGGCGAGTCAAACTGGGAGACGATGAACGGGCTGACGACTGAAACTCGCCCAACGGGCGAGCACCGCGTGAGGCGCGGGCGAGTCAAACTGGGAGACGATGAACGGGCTAAAGCCCGAACGACGAACTCAAAATCTCCTGTGAAAAAAGGATGGGAACTGGCGGTGCTGGAGCAGCGACTGGCTGCTGGCAGCTGCCGTTGGATCTCAGTGCTTTAACACTTTGAGCAGGACTTGGGCGGCTTCAGCGGAAGAGGCGGGGTTTTGGCCGGTGATGCCCCCTTCTGCGCGGAGACTTGGAGCCGTGCTGCGCACGGAGACTGGGAGACGCGCTCTGCGCGGAGACTGGGAGCCGAGCGTGAGGCGCGAGCGAATCAAACGTGCTACGCAGGAGCCGAGCAGCATGGCGGGCTGCGAGTCAGACTGAGCGCAGCGAAGCCCAAAGGGTGAGCCGAGCGTGAGGCGCGAGCGAATCAAACGTGCTGCGCCGGAGACTCGCTTTGCGAGGAGACTTTGAGACGGCTGCGCCGGAGACTGGGAGCCGAGCGTGAGGCGCGAGCGAATCAAACGTGCTGCGCCGGAGCCGAGAGACGCGGAGATGGTTGACGGCTGTGCTAAACTCCTGACCTTGCTCCCTCGCCGCCTTGGCAGCGGAGTTTTCTCCTGACCGCTTATGACTCTGACCTTTTCCTATCGCAAGACGACGCAGGCGCTGAACTACCTGGCGCGGCAGGCTGGGGGGCGCATCAACAAGATGAAGGCTCTGAAGCTGGTGTACTTCGCCGACCGCTACCATCTGCGGAAGTATGGGAGGCCGATCAGCAACGATGAGTATTTTGCCATGAACTTTGGCCCGGTGGCCTCGGCGACGAAGGATCTGGCGGAGGGCAGTGACTTCCGCCCGGATGTGGAGAAGCAGTATGCCAGCCAGTATCTGGACCCGGTGAGCCGCTATGAATACAGCTCGCTGGCACCGGTGGAGGAGAAGGTGTTTTCCCAGACGGATCTGGAGTCGCTGGCCTTTGCCTGGCGTGAGTTTGGTGGACATGACCAATTCCAACTGGCGGAGCTGACCCACGAGTATCCTGAATGGAAGCGGCATGAGGCCGCGCTGACCTCCGGGGTGAACTCGCGCCTGAAGATGCACTTTGATGACTTCCTGGAAGACCCGCGCGAAGGCATCAATCCCTGCCATGCGCTGGATGCGCAGGAGCGAGAGGCACGTCGGGACGAGATCGCTGATCTGCGTGAGATTCACAACCTGTGGAACTAGCCGAGGTGGACACTGGTGGACTCTTCTCCCCTGCCTTTTGAACTGCGGCTGAGCCTGCGACGCGGCACGGTGTATTATTTCCAGCACCGGGGGCTGCTCAGTGAAGCCTCGCACTACTTTGTGGTGATGAATACCGACCCCCAGCGGGATACGGTGCTGCTGCTGGCAGTGGCCTCTTCCCAGGTGGATAAAATCCGGGAACGCCGGAAAAACCTGCCGCCTGAGACGCTGGTGGAGGTGTCTCCGGGCGACTACGTGGGCTTTACCAAACCCACGCTGGTGGACTGCAATCAAGTCTTTGAACTGGACCGGGCGGAGCTGGTGTCACGCTATCAGGCGAAGAGTATCCGCTCTCATCCTGACCTGCCGGGGGAAATTCTCGACCGAGTGCGGGAAGGCATCCTGGCCAGTCCGCGTGTGGATGAAGCCTACAAAGAACTCATCCGGCCAGTCGGGTGAGCCATTTCAAAATCAGATGGTGAGTCAGAAAACAGAGCGAGAGGTGAAGGGGTGAGATGGCTTTCTCTGCGGTGTTCCAAACTCTGCGGTGCTCTATGAAGACTTGGAGACTGGGAGCCGAGCGTGAGGCGCGAGCGAATCAAACGGCTGTGCCGGCGAGGTGCGGGAGGCCGGTGCGGCCAGATTCAGATGCGGGCCTCGTAGGCGTCGTGGCGGCCAATGAAGAACCAGACGATGGTGCCATCTTTCTCAAGGCCGAGGGCGCGGTGGCTATCATCGACCCGGACAGACCAGAAAGGGCCGACGCGCTTGAAGTGCAGGGATGGATGCCAGTGGTTCTGCCGCCAGAGTTCGTACTGCTTAAGGGCGCGCACCTGCACCTGGGGTGGCAGGCGGTTGTAGCGATCCCAAAACTCAGGCGCGACGGAGGAATTCATCGAGAGGTGTGGTGCGACCGGCGTCCATGTCGCGCAAGGCCTGGGCGGCCATGGCGTCAAATTGGCCTGCCAGGATGGCTTTTTCAAAAGCGGCATCGACTCGCTGGGCGCGGGTCTCATCAAACCAATGGGCGAAGGTCTGAAAGTCCGCCTCTGGCAGATGCTCAACAGCTTGTTCGATTTCCAACACGGTGCTCATGCATTGGATTGTAGGCACTTTCACCCAACCCCGCAAGTCGATGAATGCTGCTGCCCCGGGCCGATTTTTGGCGATGGCTCCTGACGAAGAGGACGGCTGTTCTGTGGGATGGTGGGCGTGGGGGAAGACTGCTACGCCGGAGACTGGGAGCCGAGCAGCATGGCGGCTTGTTCTCGTTTTGGGTGGCGTGATTGGGGCAAGCAAAGGCATGTCCCAGCCTCATGCCAGGATATCCTTCACGACCTTGCCGCCCTGCAGTCCCGTGAGCCGTATGCGACGGCCGCCGCTGACAATCGCGAGGTTTTCGTGATCAAGGCCGAGCAGATGCAGGATCGTGGCATGGAGGTCGCGGAAATGCACTGCGCCATCAGCGACGACACTGCCGTCGTGATTCGTCTCGCCGTGCGCATGACCGGCTTTCACGCCGCCGCCGGCTAACCAGAAGGTGAAAGCGCGGTGCTGGTGCCCGGTTTGATCCTTGTCCTCTCCGGGTTTGAGCCCCGGCCGACCAAATTCGCCGCCCCAGACGACAAGCGTGTCCTCCAGCAGGCCGCGTTCGTCCAGATCATCGAGGAGGGCAGCAATCGGAGCGTCCGTCGTCGCACAGTTCGCGGTCAGATCGCGTCGGTGATCCGTGTGCTGATCCCAGCTCCCATGCGTGATTTCGATGAAGCGCACACCCGCTTCGCAGAAACGCCGCGCTAGCAGGCACTGGCGGCCAAAATCACTGCCCTTGCAGGTGCCGGCCGCGTAGTTTTTGCCAACCGCGTAGCGTTCGAGCGTGGCTTTCGACTCCTGGCTCAAATCGAGCAATTCGGGAGCCTGCGCCTGCATGCGGAAACCGAGTTCCATGGTCTGGATGACGCCTTCTAGCTGCGCGTCATCGCCACGCTGCCCTGCGTGGTCCCGGTTCATCGCCTGGATGAGATCGAGCTGCCGACGCTTTACGTGGGTCGGCAAATGACCGCTGACGATGTTGCTGATCGTCGCCTTGGACATGTCCTCGCCATTCACGCCGATGGGCGTGCCGCCAAACACGGCAGGCAACTGCGCGGCCGCGTATTCGGAAGGCTTCGCGGTATTGAAGCTGATAAAGCCGGGCAAATTCTGATTCTCCGTGCCGAGGCCATAGGCCACCCATGATCCCATGCTCGGGCAGGGGCGCAGGCGGTCGCCGGTGTGCAGTTGCAGCATCGACTGCGCGTGGATGCTCGTGTCCGCCGTCATTGCATTCAGCACGCAAAGCTTGTCCGCATGGCGTGCGAGGTTGGGCAGCAGCTCGCTCACCCACAGCCCGCTCTTTCCGCGCCGCTTAAACTCCGCGACCGACCCACCGTGCGGCTGTTTGCCCACTTGCGGTTTAAAATCAAACGTGTCCATCTGCGCCGGGCCGCCTGCCATGTTCAAGAAGATCACGCGTTGCGCTCTCGCACGAACACGAGGGGGGCGTGCGTCCAAGCTAGCCCCCGCGATGCCGGACATCGCGAGGTAGCCGAATCCGCACGAGGCGGTATTCAGCATCTGGCGGCGGGTAAAAGCATTCATCGGCGCAGTCATACGGGCAGTTCAGTCCACATATCGCAGCTCGTTGCTGGCGAGCAGGGCCTGGCAAAACGCGGCCAAGGTGTCGAGTTCACGACGTGGGTGATCCGTTTGCGTCGAAACGAGCATCGAATCGGCTTCGCGGAGGAAATCGAGACCACGCTGGAGTTCGGCGGGGGTGGCGGCGCGGCCCAACGCAGTGCGATAGGCTTGGGTGATGCGTTTTTCGGACTCGCTGGGTGTTTGGAGCAATCGCTTGGCAAAGCGGCGTGATTGCTCGATGACGAAGGTGTTGTTCAGCAGATAAAGCGACTGCGTGGCGAGTGCGGAGCTGTCGCGCTGGGCGACGACGGCGGTGGCATCGGGCAAATTGAAGGGCGTGAGCTCCGGCGGCATCGAATTGCGCAGCATGAGCAGATACACGCTGCGCTGCGAGCTGGGCTGATGCAGCGAGGGCAACTCATTGATGAGCACATCGCGATGCTGGATGAGCGAGCCGCTCGCGGGCTGTGAATTGAGGTCGCCGGTGGCGAAGAGCATGGTGTCGCGGATCGTTTCGGCATCGAGACGACGCACGCGATGCTGGCCGAACAAGGAGAGGCGGTTTTCAACAGCCCGCGGCGATTTCAAATCGCCGTTCCTTGAGCTGAGCTGATAGGTGCGGCTCAGGACGATGCTGCGGATGAGTTTTTTGATGCTCCAGCCTTCGCGCATGAAGCGGGTGGCGAGGTAGTCGAGGAGTTCGGGATGCGTGGGGCGCTCGCCGGAGAGGCCGAAGTCGTTTGGTGTGGGGACGAGGGCTTCGCCGAAGAGCTGGAGCCACACGCGATTCACGAGGACGCGGGCGGTGAGCGGATTCTGCGGGCTGGCGAGCCACTTGGCGAGTTCGAGGCGGCCGCTTTGCTTCAGGTCGGTGACGGCTCCGCCACCGCAGGCACTGAGGAAGCCGCGTGGGATGGCGGCACCGAGTTTTTTCGATTCGCCGTCGATGTTGAGTTTGCAGTCCTCGATCTTTTTGGCGTCGCGCAGGCCCATGGCGAGCGGGGCATCGGCCTTGTAGGCGAAGGAGGGCTTGGAAGGTGTTTTGCGCGGCTTGTTGGCGGCGATGATCGGGTCGACCTCGGCACGCGGCGTGACTTTGGCGGCGGCTTGAAGTTCATGCAGCGGGGTCTGCGGCGCGGTGAGGCCCTGATGCGCCGCGGCACCCCACATCGTCTCGGAGCTTTTGAAGATGCCGGCCAGCGCGTAGTAATCGCGTGTGGGGATGGGATCCGTTTTGTGATCGTGACAGCGGGCGCAGCCGATGGTGAGGCCGAGGATGCCGCTGCCGATGACGTTGATCTGATCGGCGATGACATCCATCTCGAAGTTCTCGTTCATGGCCTTCGCTGGCTTTGCCCCGAGCGCGAGCAAACCTGTGGCGATGAGCTGGCGATCCCGCTGCGCGGGTGAATCGGCCGGCAGCAAGTCCCCGGCGATCTGCTCGGCAATGAAGCGGTCATACGGTAGGTCTTCGTTGAAGGCGCGGATGACGTAATCGCGATAACGCCACGCGTGCGGGAAGCTCGGATTGCGCGAGAGGCCGTCGTTGCCGTTCGATTCGGCGTAGCGGGCGACATCAAGCCAATGGCGGCCCCATTTTTCGCCGAAGTGGGGGCTTTGTAGCAGCTTCTCAATAGAAGAAGGATTCGTCGGATCGGACTGATCGGACGGATCAGGTGGTAAGCCAATGAGGTCGAAGGAGAGGCGGCGCCTCAAAAGGGTCTTTTCGGCATCAGGGGCAGGTTGGAGGCCGTTCTGCTCGATCTTGGCCAGAATGAAGGTGTCGAGGCTTTGGTGTGGCCAGGCGGTGTTTTGGACTTTCGGCGGCGTTGGGTCGGAAATCGGCTTCAGGGACCAAAGCGGCTCCGCTGCGGTCTTTCGGACGACCTTCGGCGGCTCGGTGCGAGGATCAGGAGCGCCCATTTTCACCCACTCGGCGAAATCGTTCACGATGTTGTCCGGCAGACGCTTCTTCGGCGGCATTTCGAGGCCGTCGTAGCGCACCGCCTGCACAATGAGGCTTTCGTCCGGCTTGCCAGGGATGACCGCAGGGCCGGATTCGCCGCCCGCGATCATTTCGGAAGGCGCATCGAGCAGCAGCTTGCCGCCGAGTTTCTTCGAGGTCTGCGAATGGCACTCGTAGCACTGCTTCACAAGCACGGGCCGGATCTTGGCCTCAAAGAAGGCCCGCTGGTCCGGCGTCATGTCTGCCGCTGAAACGGCCATGATCGGCGAAACCAAGAGGGTGATGAACACGCGAGAGAGCATGGAGATTGCACGATTACCGTCACAGAGAACAGTTTTTATCGCAGAGGGCTGTCAATAGCCGCATTCTCACGATGAAAGGGCAGGGTGGACTGGGTGAAGAACAGGCGAAGCGCCCCTGTTCTTCATCCGCTTTGATGCACCGAGACAAATCACTTAGCCCGACTTCATGGGCACGGTAAGCTACGGTGAACGGGACAGCTCTCTACCCGCGCATCAGGAGGCCGGCGATGCAGGCGGTACAGTAGCAGGCGAGGAGGCCGCCGATCATGGCTTTGAAGCCGAGGCGGGCGAGATCGGCGCGACGGGACTCGACCAGGGCACCGATGCCGCCGATCTGGATGGCGATGCTGGCGAAATTGGCAAAGCCGCAGA
>JBIKIA010000172.1:0-8931 GCA_044361885.1 Prosthecobacter sp.
CACTGAACTCCAGCGCGCTCTAGCCCTGCTGACGAATCCCGAGCCCGACGATGCCGAGATCATCGAGCACATCGCTCAGACTTATGTGAAACTCGGCAACAAAGCCAAGTCCCGCGAATGGTTTCAGAAGGCCCGCGACATGATGCCTACTGATCCGAAGTTGCTCCAGCGGATCGAGGAAGGTTTGAATGCGACGCCGTAGCTCACCGGGTCAGATTTTTCATCCAAGGAACGCGGGCTGATCGGGAGTGATGTCGATGGGTTAAGGGGTATCGCTCACGAAGGTCTTGCCATCGATAATGATGGCGATTTTCAGCCAACCATTTTTGCCGCTAGGCGCACGGCTTCGACAAGGCTGGTGCCGCTTGCCTTGCCCTGCCAAGCGATGTCACATGCGGTACCGTGATCGACGCTGGTGCGCGGCACAGGCAGGCCGAGTGTGGTATTCACGGCCGTGTCAAAGGCGAGAGCCTTGAGTGGAATGAGCGCCTGATCGTGATACATGCAGATGTATGCATCGACGCTTCTTCTTTTCGCCGCAATGAAGGCAGTGTCAGGCGGCAGCGGGCCCTCGATGGTGATGCCGGCGGCTTTGGCCATGGCGATGGCTGGCGCGATGATCGTCTCCTCTTCTCCCCGACCAAAGAGGCCATGTTCTCCCGCATGCGGATTCAGTCCGCACACGGCGATGCGTGGTGCCCGGCCTTTCACGCGACGCACAGCGGCATCGGTAAGCTCGATTACATCGAGGATGCGTCTGCTCGTCATCGCGGGGACGACATCTTGATAGCCGATATGAACAGTGACGAGACTGCAAACCATCTCGTTGGAGAAAAACGTCATGCAGGAGCGCTCCGCCGCCATCTTCTCGGCAAACATCTCCGTATGACCAGGATAGGTGATGCCGGCGGCATGCAGCGCCTCCTTGTTTAGCGGCGCGGTGGCTACGGCGGCGACTTGCTTTGCCAGCGCCGCCTGAATGCTCTTTTCAACGTAGCGATACCCTGCCGCTCCGGTCTTGGCACTGACGGTGCCAGGAGTGAAGCCTTCCGCATCGAATCCGAAGATGTCCAGGACCGCGGGTTCATTAATGCTGCCACATTTTTCAGACCACTCGATCTCGCTGATGATGCGCTTGGGTGCAGGCAGCCCTGCCTGACGAGCGCAGCGGGTGAGCAGGCGCGCATCGCCGAAGATCACCGGCGTGGCGAACTCGCGCACTTCCTCGTTGGCGAGCAGTTGCAGACAGATTTCTGGCCCGACCCCGGCAGGGTCGCCCATGGTGACGGCGATGAGTGGTTTTGGCATGAGTAGGAAGATTGTGTCTGCACTGGCGGGTCTGCCTTCAACATGTCAGCTTACCCTTGCAGAAACAACAACTGCTCACAGGGAACTTCGATTTGGACCTTCGTGCCATACTCGATGCCCTCCGTCCACGGCAGGAGCAATTCGAGCACATCGGGCTTCTGAAAGTGCTCGGGTTTGGTGTCGGGATGCGGAAAATAAACCAATCCTTTCACGGGTGACGCACCGTCAAGACGCACCGTCACATCGAAGAAGGAAAAATCCTCCGCTGGCTCGGTCGGATGCCATTTCACGTTTCGGAAAGTGAGCCTTGGCTGCACAACGTGGTAGTTCACCGGAGCGATGCTGACATTCAGTGTGCCGAAGTGATAGCCGCTCAATTCGAGGCCGAGTTCGCGGAAGAAGGGCAATTGCATCCGCAGTGTGCCACCAGGGAAGTGCGGATTGCCATTCAAGCCGGACGCGACTCGGTGGCCTTGGACAATGGTGGCGGAGATCATGCGAGGATCTGCTTGATCACCTTGCACGGCTCCACGCCGGTGAGTTTGAAATCGAGGCCCGCAGCGCGGAAGGACAGACGCTCGTGATCCATGCCGAGCTGGTGTAGGATCGTCGCGTGGATGTCGGCCACGTGGACTTCGTCTTCGATGATGTTGAAGCCCATCTCATCCGTCATGCCGAGGGTGACGCCGCCTTTGATGCCGCCGCCGGCCATCCACATGGTGAAGGCCTGCGGATGATGATCACGGCCCATGCTGCGGCCGAGTGACACGCTGGCCTCGACCATCGGCGTGCGGCCGAATTCACCGCCCCAGACGACGAGCGTGCTGTCGAGCAAGCCACGTTGTTTGAGGTCTTTGATCAGCGCAGCGCTGGCTTTGTCGGTGTTGGCGCAGTTGTTCTTTACGTTGCCTTCGACGTTGCTGTGCGCGTCCCAGCCTTCGTTGTAGATGTTGATGAAGCGCACGCCGCGCTCGACCATGCGTCGTGCCAGCAGGCAGGCGCGGGCAAAGGACGGCACCTTCGGATCGCAGCCGTAGAGTTCGAGCGTGGCCTTGTCCTCGCTCGTGAGGTCCATCAGCTCCGGCGCGGAGGTTTGAAGGCGGTAGGCCATCTCGTAGTTCGCGATGCGTGTGGCGGTCTCGCTGTCGCCATCGAGTTTGAGGCGGCGTTGGTTCATCGCGTTGATGAGGTCGATGGTGTCCTTTTGCGTGCCCGCCTCGATACCCTGCGGCGTGCTCACATTCAAAATGGGATCACCCGTGTTACGGAAGCGTGTGCCGGAATACACGCTCGGCAAGAAGCCACTGCTCCAGCACGCCGCGCCGCCGCTGATGCCGCTGCCGGTGCTCATGACGACGAAACTCGGCAGATCGCGCGACTCCGAGCCCAGGCCATACGTCACCCAAGAACCCATGCTGGGCCGGCCGGGCTGCGAGAAGCCGGTGTTCATAAAAATCTGCGCCGGAGCGTGATTGAACTGCGTCGTGCGACAGGATTTCACGATGGCGATGTCATCCACCACCGTCGCCAGATGCGGCAGCACCTCGGAAAGCTCCGCGCCGCACTGCCCATGCTTCGCAAACTTGAATCGCGGCCCCAAAACCGCCGCGTCTGGCCGGATGAAGGCGTATCGCTGCCCCCCGATGACCGAAGGCGGCAGCGGCTTGCCCTCATACTTCGTCAGCATCGGCTTGTGATCGAACAGCTCGAGCTGCGACGGCGCCCCCGCCATGAACATGTGAATAACCGCCTTCGCCTTCGGCTGAAAATGCGAGGACGCGGCCACATTCGAGCTCTTCGACGCTCCATAAGCCGATTCCGCCAGCAGCGAAGCCAGCGCGATCTTGCCGGTGCCGACAGCGCAATCATTGAAGAAGTGACGGCGGGTGATGTTGGAGGTGTTCATGGATGCGTGATGCTTTCGTCGAGGTTGAGTGCAGCGCGTGAAACGGCAGCCCAAAGCGCCTCGCCTTCGAGTTTCTTGTCGCGTTGCTTTTGAAGGAAGGTTTTGAGCAGGGACAGTTCATCGGCGGCGGCGGGGCGGGTGGTGCAGCGGCGGAAGATGTTTTGAAGGCGGGTGTCGTCTTCTTGGGATTCGGCGATCACGGATTTGGCCATGGCTTGAGCGGCTTCCATGAACATTTGGTCGTTGAGGAGGGTGAGGGCTTGCAGCGGGCTGTTGGAGACATCGCGTTTGGCGAGGCAGGCTTCGCCGGTGGGGGCGTCGAAGGTGGTGGACATGGCAAACGGCGCGGTGCGCTTGATGAAGGTGTAGAGGCTGCGGCGGTAGCGGTCCTCGCCCTCGCTGGTCTTCCACTCAAATTTACCGTAGGTGCCCTCGGAAGTGATGCTGGCGGGCTGTGGTGGATAGACGCCGGGCCCGCCCATCTTCGGTGACAAAACGCCCGCGGCTTTCAAAGCGGAGTCGCGGATGATTTCGGCATCGAGACGGAAACGAGCGCCGCGAGCCAGCAGGATGTTTTCAGGGTCGCGTTGTGCGAGTTCGGGCATGATGCGGCTGCTTTGCTTGTAGGTGGCGCTTGTGACGATGAGGCGGTGGAGCTTTTTCATCGACCAGCCTTGCTTCACGAACTCGACGGCAAGCCAGTCGAGCAACTCGGGATGCGAGGGCGGCTCGCTTTGATAACCGAAGTCCTCCAACGACTTCACGAGGCCGCGACCAAAGAAGGCCTGCCACTGGCGGTTCACCGTGACGCGGGCGGTGAGCGGGTTTTCGGGAGCGAAGAGCCACTTCGCGAAAGAGAGACGGTTCGCTGGCGCATCCTTCGGCAGTAAGGGCAGGAAGGCGGGCACGGCGGGCGGCACGGTTTCCTTGGGCGAGAGGTATTCACCGCGATGGTAGCGATTCGTGGCGCGTGGATTCCTGACCGGGCGCTCGCTCATGACGAGCGTGGGCTGGCCGCGTGGTGGGTTCTTGCGCAAGGCAGCGAGTTGCGCGGCGGCTTGTTTCATCTCGGGCGCTGTTTCCAGGAAGGTGCGAAGCATGGCTCCGCGCTTCGTTTGATCGCCGGTCGCGAGCGCGATCTCGACTTCTGCCGGATGCCCGGTGGCAGTCGCGTGGTCGCTAGTGGTAACAGAGAGACGGAAATGGCCGAGTGGACAGGCGAAGTGTTTTTCGAAGAGCAACTTCAAATCGAAACCGTTGGTAAGATCGACCGGCTTCTCGAAATGAAACACGGCGGCGTGCTGCACATCGATGCCACCGAGCACCTGCCAGCCGCTGGACATCTCCGCATCGAGCGCGGCGCTGGCGGTGTTGGTCTTTTTCGAGGCGGCTTTCCGTGCGGCCTTCTTGGACTTTGCGGCTGCAGGTGCTGCATCGTTGATCTTATCATCTTCCTCCTCGTTCGTGGCCTCGGCGCGGGCGATTTTGATGCGCTGGCCGTTTTGGAAGGCTTGCAGTTCGCTGAGGAAGAAACCGCCGAGCGGACCTTCATAGTTGGTGAGGCCTGGGCCGTCATTCGGCAGGCTTGGATGACTGGCGACTTCGATCCGCAGTGCGGTGACGCCTTTGATCGGCGCTTTGAAGCTCAAATCATAGACATCGCTCTTCGAGATGTCGCCGCTGCCGAGGATGAAGCCGTCCGGCTGCTCCTCCAGATGCGGCATCGTGGTCTTCATGGCCGTGGGGAGGATGATTTGCCATTTCGAAGCGGCCTTTGATTCCTCGGCGATCCAGTTGGCAAAGCGGCTCTCCATCGCCGCTGTTCCACCGGGGAATTTGGATGGCAATGACCTCTCCAGTTGCTCGATTTTGACCACGTTCGCATCCTGTCTTGCTTTGACCTCCGGCGTCTCAATGTGATACGTGGGCTCGTCGGCGTTGTTCAGCAGCGCCATGACGCTGTAGTAGTCGGTGTGCAGGATGGGATCGTATTTGTGCGTGTGGCACTGGCAGCAGTTCAGCGTGAGGCCCATCCACGCGGTGCCAGTGACGCCGACTCGGTCCACCATGGAGTAGAAGCGATATTCGTTCGGGTCGATGCCACCTTCTTCATTCAGCATCGTGTTGCGGTGGAAGCCAGTGGCGATCAAATCATCGGGCGTGATATTCGGCAGCATGTCACCGGCGAGTTGCTTGATGCTGAATTGATCGAAAGGCATGTCGCTATTCAGCGCTTTGACGACCCAGTCACGGTAAGGCCAGATCTGGCGCGGGCGGTCTTTTTCAAAGCCGTTCGTGTCCGCATAGCGTGCGAGATCGAGCCAGCGGCGGGCCCAGCGTTCGCCGTAGTGCTTGGAGGCGATGAGGGTGTCCACGAGCTTGTCATAAGCACCTGGGGATTTGTCATTCACAAAGGAATCTGCCTCGGCGGGCGTGGGCGGCAGGCCGATGAGATCGAGATAGACGCGTCGGACGAGTGTGTAGGCCTCGGCTTCTGGCGAAGGGTTCAGGCCTTCTTTTTCGAGACGCTCCCGGATGAAGTGGTCGATACTAGCTTTCGCATCGGTGGAGGCTTTCGGCGGCGAGTAAGCCCAATGCGCCTCATATTTCGCCCCCTCAGCGATCCAGACTTTCAGCGTGGCCTTGTCCTTGTCCGACATGACCTTCTTTGTGTGCGGCGGCGGCATGACCTCGTCTTCATCGGTCGAAAGGATGCGCTTGATCACCTCGCTGGCGTCCGGCTTGCCGGGGACGATGGCGATCTCGCCGGACTTGCCTTTGCCGTGGGCGGATTCGCTCAGATCGAGGCGCAGCTTGCCTTTGCGTGCGTGATCATCCATGCCGTGGCAGGTAAAGCACTGCTGCGCCAACACAGGGCGCACGTCGAGATTGAAATCGACGGCCAAAGCGGAGGCGGTGAGCAGCAGGAAAAGGGCGAAGGGTAGCTTCATCACCATCACAAACGACACAACTTCGCCTTTTTCGCGATAAGAACCTTGCGGCCGCAAACCTGGACAAATCCAAGGTATGATATGCCAAATCATGGGCGCAGAGACCGCCTCGCGGATTTTGGTTGGTGATTGCTGGTGGTTTGGTTAAAAACTCCATTTCCACTGTCACCAGCCACCCTCATGAAAATCTCCGCCGCACTTTTTCTTCCAATGCTCATCCTCAGCACGGTGTGCAGCACTGCGCAGACTGTCACCCCGCGCCCGAAGCCCGAGCGCTTCGCCAAGGATATTGCCGCCTTTGCCAAACAGGAGCCTGAGAAGGGCGGTATCGTCTTCACCGGCAGCTCCAGCATCCGCCGCTGGACCACACTGAAGCAGGACTTCCCCGATCTGCCGGTGCTGAATCGCGGCTTCGGCGGCAGCGTGGCAAATGACCTCATCGTCTATGCCGACACCGTCGTCTTCCGCCATGAGCCGAAAGTGCTCGTCACCTACACCGGCAGCAATGATCTGAACGCCAAGCTCAGCGTGCAGGAAGCCTTCGAGGACTGCGCGAAGTTCCTCAATCTCGTCCACGAGCGCTCACCGAAGACGCGAGTGGTCGTGACATCCGTGAAGATCGCCATCAAGCGCCTTACCCAGATGCCGCAGGTTCATGAGCTGAATCAAAAGCTAGCCGAGTGGACCAAGGGCAAGGACTGGGTGCGCTATGTCGATACCACCAGCTACCTCGCCGATGCGAAGGGCCAGCCCATCCGTAAATATTACGTCGATGATCTCCTCCACCTCAGCCCGGCGGGCTATGCGAAGTGGACGGAGACCCTCACCCCCGTGCTGAAAGAGGAATGGGCAAAGGCCACGGCGAAGTGACCTGCTCGGTTAGTCAATGAACGAGCAAATGTACTCGCAGATGCCGTCCGCCACCGCGATGTCGAAGCCCGACTTCGCCGGCACGTCGAAGTATTGTCCGCCTGTGTAGGTCGTCTTCGTCTCACTGCCGTCCAGCTTCACCTCGCAGGTGCCCGCCACGATCTCCATGCGCTCTGCTTTGTCCGTGCCGAAATGGTAGCTGCCGGGGTAGATCAGGCCCAGCGTCTTCTTGCTGCTGTCGGCAAAGAGGATACTGTGACTCACCACCTTGCCGTCGAAATAGACATTGGCTTTGGTGATGGCGGTGACGTTCTCGAATTGGGAAGGAATGGCGGACATAAGGGCGCGCATGGTGGCAAGACTGCGCCGGTGCTCAAGCCCGTTTCTGGGGCGTATAACTGCCAGTTTCTTCGGTTGACCATTTCAAACTTCACCCTGAGTCTCGCCGCCCGTTTATGAAATTCAAAACCTGCCTCGCCCTGGCTGCCCTCGCAGCTTCCTCCACCCTGAACGCCCAAGAAGCCGTGAAACCTGCCGCCGCCGCACCCGCTGCCCCCGTCGCCAAGCCTGACATGGAAAAGGTCAGCTACTTCATCGGCCGCCAGATCGGCGGAAACTTCAAACAGCAGAAGGTCGAGATCAATGTCGATACCTTCGCTGGTGCCATCCGCGACGTCATGGCTGGCAAGGAATCGAAGTATCCTCAGGCCGAGCTCGAAGCCGCCATGGGTGAATTTGAAAAGTACATGCAGAGCCGCATGGCTGAGATCCAGGCAGAGATGGCCAAAGAAGCAGCCTCCAAGTCCGTCGAAGCCAAGGCCGCCGGCACCAAGTTCCTCGCCGAAAACGCTAAGCGCGAAGGCGTGAAGACCACCGCCAGCGGTCTCCAGTATGAGATCGTCAAGCCAGGCGACGGCGCCAAGCCCGTGCCGACCGACAAAGTGAACGTCCACTACCACGGCACCCTCACCAGCGGCAAAGTCTTCGACAGCTCCGTGCAGCGCGGTGAGCCGATCACCTTCGGCGTGCAGGAAGTCATCAAAGGCTGGACCGAAGGCCTCCAGCTCATGTCCGTCGGCTCGAAGTTCAAGTTCTTCATCCCCTCCGACCTCGCTTATGGCGACGCCGGTGCTGGTGCCGACATCGGCCCAGGCGAAACCCTCATCTTCGAAGTCGAGCTTCTGAAGATCGAGAAGTAATCCTCTCCCATCTTTCTCAAAACGGCTGCCAGGTGACTGGTAGCCGTTTTTTGTGTCTGGGCAGCATGGGCTTTCTAGCCCGTGCCTCCGTGACTTCTCCCAGAGCCCAGGCTAGAAAGCCTAGGTTAAACCACACCACTCCCTCACTTTCTCCTCAGCATCTCTGATCCTTTGGATGTGCAAAGCCCTGGTGCATTTCACGGTTGAGGCCGCACCCACCGAAAGTCTGAGTTTCCGGTAAACTCGGGCGGGCGGCACTCGTTACCACGCGCCCATGAAGTCCATCCTATCTCTTCTGACCTTCCTGTCACTCGCCTCTGCGCTCTGTGCGGCGGATCGGCCCAACATCCTCTTCCTCTTCTGCGATGACCTCGCCAGTCAGGCCATCAGCGCCTACGGGGAAAAGCGGAAACTGCTGGAGACGCCAGCCCTGGACCGCATTGCAAAGGAAGGCATACGATTTAACCGCTGCCTCGTCACGAACTCCATCTGCGGCCCCATGCGTGCCGTCATCCAGACAGGCAAGTATTCCCACCTCAACGGCTTCTACAACAATAGCAACAGCACCTTCGACAGCAGTCAGCAGACCTTTCCGAAGCTCCTACAGAAAGCCGGCTACACAAATGCCGTCATCGGCAAATGGCACCTTCAGACCGACCCCGTCGGCTACGATTACTGGAACGTCCTGCCCGGCCAA
>JBIKIA010000726.1:0-2617 GCA_044361885.1 Prosthecobacter sp.
TAAGCCAATGTTTGAGCGGCAGTGAAGGTGAGCGTGCCGGTAGCGCTGGTGAAGTCACTTCCATCTGTGGCGGTTCCTGCGGCGAGGGTGAAGTCCACACTCACGGCACTGCCAGCAGGTTCACTGAGCACGATGGGGATCTGCACGGGCGTCACATTTTCCAGTCCGCTGCTGGTCGTTGAAGCAAAGCTGATCACGGGCAGCGCGCTGACCACATCATCGTCGAGAATGGTGTAAGTGTGCGAGCTCGAACCACCGGCGATGATGGCTCCGCTGGGGTTCTTCAGCAGGATGTTCACGAACTCGGCGGACTCGATGACGTTGTCGTTCGTGACATTGAGCGTGATGTCCTTCGTCTGCTCACCAATGGCGAAATTCAACACGCCGGGCGGCAGCGCGTAGTCGATGCCGGAGCCCTCACCCGACTCGGTGGCGGAGTAGCGCCCGCGCCATTCAGCGGTGCTGTTGGTGGCGGTGAGGCCGGTGAGACAGAAGGAAAGCGCACGGGCGCGATAGTTCACACTCTCGCGGACCAAAAGGCCAGCCTGAGCGGTGGCAGTTGAGAGGCCGGTGAGCCTTGTCGTGACTGTGAAATCACCCGTGACTGGCAGGCTCAAGAAGTGGCCTTCATCTTCCAAAGAAGAGACGCTGTTCATGATGCCTGCTCCAGAGGCGGTGACGGTGTAGATGCCGCCGCTTTCAGTGGTCCAGCCCTGAGCATCGACAAAGCCGACGGTGCGATCTTGAAAAGGCACGCTGGCTGCGGGTGAGAGGTTCACATTATCAAAAGTGGCCTGGGTGAGCGTGCCATCACTGCGGGAGGAAACGGCCATGCCGACGAGCAACTGCGCGCTGAGTCCCACATTCACTCCGCCGCCCACAGGCGTGAAGGTGACACCATCAGGCGAGATTGAAGCAGTGAAGACATTGCCAGTGCGGTTCAGCCTCAGCCAGCGCGGCTTGGAATAAGTCGTGGCGCTGCCAGTAGCATTTGTGCCGCTGCCGGCCGTGGTGGTGCGGTAGGACTGGGAAAGGGTACCTGTGTTCACATGGAAGGCCATGCGGAGGGCGTTGTTGGCCGTGGTTTCACGGATCATCACGCCGGCCTTCATGGCTGAAGGTCCGCCGAGTGACACGACACGGGCGATGAGGGTGCAGTTGGCCGAAGCGGTGATCGGAAAATAGACGAAGCGGCAGTTATCCGTCGTGGCCGTGCTGATGTCGGAGCCTGTCGAGGTGACCTGATACACGCCACCGCTTTCCTGACTGCCGCCGAGAGGCGAGACGGTGCCGATCTCCGCTGAAACGACTGCGCCTGGGCTGCCACTGGTGAGGTCGGTGATCGAGACATTGTCGATGATCGCACTCGCCGGTGTGCCACTGCTGCCACTGGCGACGAAGATGCCCGCGAGGTAACTGGCAGAGGACATGGTGATCGTTCGCGTGCTGCTTTGCACCGTCCAGGTGACGCCATCTGGAGAGGTGCTGGTGACGTAGCTGTTGCCCGTGCGCACGATACGTAGCCAAGTGCCATAGAGGTAGCTGGTGGTGCGCGGCCCGGCTTCGAGATTGTACTCCACACTCACTGGCGTGGAGGCCGGAGCATTAAGTGTTACGGGGATGGTCACACTCGTCACGCTTTCCGCGCCTGCTGATCCCGGTGAGCCAAAGGCCACGCTCTGGGTGTTGGCATCATCATCGGTGATGTAGAGTTTGGCATCGGGTCCGCGTGCATACGCGCCAGCCGTGAGCTGGAAGAGAATGGTCTCGGCACCTTCACCGAGGGCGTCAACGATGGTGTTGAAGGTGATGTCCACGCCCGCGCTGTTTGCGGGGATGGTGACGCTGCCGGTGAGATTTACATTGGTATAGTCCGTGCCAGCTGTGGCGGTACCCCCGAGGGTGTAGTTCACCACCAGCGCACTAGCCAAACTGCCGCCGACTCGGGAGACGAAGAATTTGCAGGTGGTGGCAGTGCTGCCCTCAGCCACGAAGTCATTGCCGCCGGTGCCGATCTGGCCATCGACAAAGACGGTGTTCTGATCGTTGTCACGCAGCAGCATAGTGGCGGAGGCCATCGGTGCCCAAAGGGCGTAGTTGGCATCCGGTGTGAGCGTGATGATGACGTTTTCCAGCTCTTCAAGATCGGGATCATTGGTCACGGTGATAGTTACATTTCCCGTCACGGTGCCGCCCGTGAGCACGAGTGTCGTGCTGCCGCTGAGCGCGGTGTAGTCCGTGCCATTCGAGGCCGTGCCACTGACGGTGTAGTTCACGGTGAGGTTCCCCGCAGCACCGCCTTTGGCCGTGATGCGGAAGGTGCCATTCGTGCCGCCTTCCGCAGCGATGGCGGAGTAGGCCGTGACCTCCAGTAGGGGCTTGTCGGCCACGTTGTCGGTGATGTTGATGGTGGCCGTGCCGCTGCTGCCAATCTGGTAATAACCAAAGGCAGCGCCGAGGGCGAGGATGACGGTTTCCGAGCCTTCAGCAAAGTTGTCCATCTTCGGCATGATGGTGACGGCGGCCTGTGTTTGACCGGTAGGAATGACGACACTGCCCAGCAGTACATCGTAGTCAGCACCATGCAGCGCCACACCAGCCACGCTGTAATAAACAG
>JBIKIA010000727.1:0-2614 GCA_044361885.1 Prosthecobacter sp.
TGACGCCGCTTTCGAGGGCCTGGGGACGTTCGATCACGTCGCATGCCGTCGAAAGCGGTGTCGTCTCCCCTTCGGGGTTCTGCCACCGCACTCCAAGACGCTGCCGCGCCTGCGTTGCTGCTTTCAAAACTAGATGCATTCAAAAAAGAAAAACTTCCCCGGAGGCCGGTCCGCCGGGGAAGTCGTGGATACATGTTACTCAAGAGCCACGGTCTCAATCAGCACGCTGCCGGAGAGTTTCGGCGAGGTTGCCAGAGTGGTCTTCGGAGAGGCGGTGGGCATCTTCGAGAGGAGGAAGAAGCCGTAGCCTTTCGACTCGATGCCGTCATCGACGATCATGCCTTGGAACTCGGACTTGCGGACGAGATTCTTGTTCGGCGTGACGCTGGTGTCGGAGTCGGTGAGTTCGAAGCTGCCTATGAAACCGCCGCTGATGCCGGGCGCGAACTTGCCGACTTTGCCTTTGTCGATGCTGAGCTTCACCTTGCCGGGGTTTGACTCGGCGACGGTGACTTTAGCAGCCTCGATCTGGACGGTGTCGGTGTTCAGACGCGCAGCAGGATCAGGGGCTCCGCCTTGCGCAAAGGCGATGCTGGCATTGCCTGCTCCAGCGATGGCACCAAGTGGCAGCACAGCGGCGGCAGGGGTGACGTATTTGCGACCGATGGCACTGAGATCCAGCGGGCCGAAGCCGTCGCCATAGACGAGGTCTTTGGCGACCGCGCCCTTGAACCAGGAGACTTCGGAGGTGGAGACATCGCCGCTGGTGGCGTCGATTTTCAGCAGCCCGAGCACGGAGCCCACGCCTTTGTAGAGCGGGCTGAAGAGGGTGATGCCACCACCCTGCTCCAGGACTCCACTGAAGGTGACCTTTGTGTTGTCAGCCAGCAGAAGCACGCCAGCAGCAGCTCCAGTGGTGCCGAGCTTGATGCCGCCGACGCTGTGGCCCTGTGGGACAGATGGTTGCCCCACGTCGGCTGTTTGCAGCTTCAAGGCGAGCGTGTAGTCGCCCGGATAGGTGCCGAGCGTGGCCTGCGGCTGGACAGCCACGAAGGACAGTAACTCGGTGCCGTCTTCGATGGTGCCGAAGATGGTCTTCGAGCTGGAGTCGAGCGTGAGCTCGATGTGCAGCTCAGGCAAACCGACACGCTCAATGTGGAAGTGCGCGGTGGGAGAGGCAGCGGAGGTGTCCAGCGGAGCAGCGATGCGCAAAGGCGCGGCGTTGCCAAGGGCGAGTGTGCCGGTGAGCGTGCCGAGGCTCGTGACCTGGAGCTTAACACAACCGCCGAGGAGGTTGTTCAGAACCACCGAGCGTCCCAGCGGCGCGGTGTAGCTGCTGCTGAGGCCGAGGAGCAGGCCGTTCACGGCGAAGGTGTCGGTGACTTTGAGGCTTGGGCCGGCTTTGTTGGTGGCGATGACTTCGACGGTATTAACCGCTTTGATCTCCGTGGGACGACCGCTGATGAGGCCGGTCTTCGGATTGAAGCCGAGACCTTTCGGCAGACCCTTCACAGCAAAGGCCGTGGGGTTGTTCGTGGCGATGAGCTGATGCTGGAACGACTGGCCGACGATAAGGTCGGGAATGTCAAACGGAGCGACGACGGGCTTCGCGATGACGACGAGCACGGCGGCCTGACTCGTGGCCCAGCCAGCGGTGTTGCGCACGGTGCAGGTGTAGGCACCGGCATGGTCCACGGTGGCGTTTGCCCGGGTATAGGTCGCATTGGTGGCACCATCGATCGGGCTGCCTTTGAAGAACCACTGATAACTCAGGGCCGGGCCGGTGGCTTTCACGCTGAAGATGGCGCTCTTCCCGACCAGCACTTCAGCGCCTTTCGGCTGCTGGGTGATCATTGGGCCGATGAGAGCCGGCGTGGAGGTGGTCCAGGAGAAGCTGAAGCCCTGACGGTTGTCGTTGTTGGAAGCGGCGTTGCTGCCGAGGACAAAGGTGTAGTAGCCCGGTGCCAGGGTGTAGCTGCGCGTGATGGTTTCAGCGGTGCTGTTGTTGTAATGGTCGAGGTAGGTGAGGTCCTCGGCCCAGTCCACATCACCACGGTTGTTGTAGGTGTGGTGGTCACCGAGGTCAGCAGGGACGCCTCCATAGGGTGCCCAGGCAGCGACGATGTCCGCACGGGTCTTGAACGCATCCGGTGTGTCGTCATTGTCCCATCCACGCCACAGGGTGAAGCTCGGGAACATGGAGGAGGTGTCCGCTTTGCCATTGAGTTCCACAGGTGCAGAGGCCCAGGGCACATTGGCATCGCGGGCCATGGTGATGTTCACCATGACGTGTTCTTTGACATGCACGGCCACCCATTGGCTGGTGTGTGTCCAGCCCACGGGGGCGTCTCCAGCATTGGCGTCAAAGAGGTCATTGTCCTCCCAGCTCCAGGCTCCGACATGATCGGAAAAGGTGCCGTTGTCGCCGCGTCCAATGCTGAGGATGTGCGCGTAGCCGATGCCGCCTGCGCCGCCCGGATCTCCGGCCACGACACCGTCTGCCGCCTTTGTGCTAAACGTGGCCTTGTAGCCCTGGCGCAGGGAGTTTGTCGCCGCTGCATTGCTGCCGATGGCAAAGCTGTAATCACCGGCTGGCAGACGCCAGGTGCGGGTG
>JBIKIA010000173.1:0-8915 GCA_044361885.1 Prosthecobacter sp.
CCGAACGTCAGCGTCCGCACGCAAGAGCATCGACTCGATAACACCGGCGCGCTCTTTGACATGATCGCTGATCCCGATCAGACCCGAGACATCGCCGCTGAGAAGCCCGAGGTCGCCAAGCAACTGCGCGAGGCTGTGGCTTCATGGCGTGCGGAGCTGGGCTTGGAGAAACCTGTCACCAAAGGAAAAGGCGGCAAGTCAGGGAAGGGGAACGCCGTCGATGAGCGCCCCATCCCGGTCGGCTATCGCGAGTTCCCCCGCACGCCGTTGCCTGCTCGCGATGGCGATCCGCTGGGCACCGTGAAGCGCAGTTCCGGCGCGCCAAACTGCTCCTACTTTGTGAATTGGACCACAAAGGATGATCGCATGATCTGGAAGCTCGATGTCCACACCGCCGGCGATTACGAGGTTGAGATCCTCTACACCTGCCCCGAGGGCGATGAAGGCTCCACCGTCGAGCTGAGCTTTCTCAAAGATCGCCTCACAAGCAAAGTCAGCCCCGCCTGGAATCCGCCGCTCTATACAAATCAAGACACCATCCCGCGCCCCGCTGCCGAATCGACGATGAAAGAATTCCGCACTTTGAATGCAGGAACGCTGCATCTCGAAAAAGGAGTCGGCGAACTCACGCTGCGTGCCCTGGAGATTCCCGGCAAGAGCGTGATGAATGTGCGGCAGGTGAATCTGATTCTGAAGTGAGCCACCCTCTGATGTTCGGAGCCCCGCCTTCAGGCGGCTCTTGGGCGTGGTGAGTGCGAGGGTTTACTTCCCGCCAATGCAATACACCGCTTTTTCACTGCGCAGGATGAGCTTGTTCCCCACCACGGCAGGCGTGGCGTTCATCTGGCTGTCATCCAGCGGTGGGATCGTGGCGATCTTTTCAAAGCTGGGCTTGGCGGCGAGGATGAAGGTGCCGTTGCGGCGGGACACGGCATAGAGCTTGTCGCCGATGAGCACGGGGGAGGCGTAGAAGGGCTTGCCGCCGCGTCCACGTCCGCCGCCACTTTCCATCACTCGTTCGCGATACACGTCCTTCCCTGTCTTGGTCTCCATGCACAGGGCGAAGCCGCCGTCGTTCACCACATAGAGGTGGCCTTCATGCAGCACGGGGGTGGGCACATAGCTGCTGCTTTGGCTCTGCCAGAGGATGTTTGTGCTCGTGACATCACCTTTGCCGCCGAGCTTGATCCCGGCGCTGCCCGCAGTGGGATAGCCGCCGTAGAGGTACACCACATCGCCATCCTGAATGAGGGCAGGGGAGATATTCCCTGGCAGGCCATGCGTGGCATACCAGCGGAGTTTGCCGGTCTCGGGGTTCAGCCCCCAGATTTCCTGAGCGATAGGGAAGACGAGATCTGTCCGGCCATTTGTCTCGATGATGCTCGGCGTCGAGTAGGCGAGGTCGATCATGTCACCACCGGCGCGCCAGAGTTCCTTGCCGGTCTTTTTGTCGAGAGACACCAGCATCCGGCTCTCGTCGGTCGCATTCACGATGAGGCTGTCTTTATAAAGGATGGGACTGCCACCCGAGCCCCAGCGGCGACCGCTCGATCCGGTGCCCAGCGGTGTTTGCCAGACTTGTTTCCCTTCCATGTCGAAGCACACCGCGCCGGATTTGCCAAAGAAGACATAGACGTGGGTGCCATCGCTCACCGGCGTGCTCGTGGCGTAGCCGTGCTCGGTGATGAAGCCCTGCCACTCATCCTCTACGCCTTGCGTCTTCACGCTGGACTGCCAGAGCTTCTTCCCATCAGTCAGGCTCAGGCAGACGAGATGGCGCTCCAGCTTGCTCATGTCCTTGTTCTCCGGCTTGTCGCCGTAACCGGTCCAGCAGGTGACGAAGATCTTGTCGCCGACCACGATGGGGCTGGAGGAACCTGGGCCGGGCATCTCCGCCTTCCATGCCATGTTTTCCGTCGCGCTCCAGGTCGTTGGGATGCTGGCTTCCTTCACCACGGCGGCACCCGTGGGTCCGAGGAAGCGGGGCCAGTCAGCGGCCTGGGTGAAGCTGGAACAAAGAGCGATGGCGAGCAGGAGGGGGGCTTTCATAGCCGCCGTCAAACACCCGACATCGCCGCGAGTTGCTCGCGCAAATCACGGCTGCTTTTCCTGAATGCGGAACTGCGTGGGCGTGAGCTTCGTCATCTTCTTGAAGTCCTTGCTGAAGAAGAACTGATCGCTGTAGCCCACCTGCCTGGCGATCTCCTTGATCGGGTCATCGCTCTCGATGAGACGGTGCTTCGCCTGATTGATGCGCTCCCGCCGCAGCCAGTCGATGGGGCTCGTGCCGATGCAGGATTTAAACATGCGGCTGAAGTGGCTTTCGCTCATGCCGGAGAGCGTCGCCAGATCTGCCACGCGGATGGCAGTGTGGAAGTAGAGGCGCATCTTCTCCAGCGACTTCTGTACCGGCATCGGCAGCTCGGGGCGGATCTCGTCGGTATCGGAAAGCCGTGCTTCAAAGGCCAGCGCGATGATGGCCGTCACGGCGGCATTGACGAGAGCCGCATCACTCGGGCGCGTGGCCGTCATGTGATGGAAGATGCGCTCGAACTCCTGCGAGGCCACGCGGGTGTTGAAGTTCTTGATCACCGGCTGCGAGCGGATCTCCAGGAGATTGGAGACACGGTCCAGCGGCCTGCCTTCCACCCGAATCCAATATAGCTCCCAGGGCTCTTTCGAGATGGCTCCATAGGCATGCGGATGGTGGCAGTTCACCCAGAGCAGTTCATCAGGTCCGATCTCATGGCGCTTGCCCGCGATCTGCGCCCAGCCACGTCCGGCGAGGCAAAGGATGAACTCATGACCCGGATATGTTTCCCGCTGGATGCGGTGTTCATAGCCTGCGCGGAGGTGTCCGCCACGAACGACGGAATAAAACAAGTCCCGCTGCCAGTCCGCAGGCGTGGCGTATAGGTTCTGGAAGAACGTAGTCTCCTGAAACAGAGTGCTCATGGTGGAATAAGACATATCAGGGAAGTGCCGGGGATGTCGAGCACGAATTACCAGGCCTCCCTCCTTGCACCCGGCGCGGGCTCGCTTACCTCTGCCGCCCATGCGCCGCGCCGTTTATCCAGGTAGCTTTGATCCCATCACCAATGGCCACCTCGACGTGCTCCAGCGCGCCGCAGGTATTTTCGACGAACTCGTCGTCGCCGTGGCGAAGGACAACGCCAAGCAAAGCCTCTTCACCGTCGAGGAGCGCGTCGAGATGCTCAGGGCGGCCACCGAGCATCTGCCCAATCTGCGCGTCCTGCCCTTTGAGGGGCTGCTCGTCGATTTCGCCCGTTCTCAGAAGGCCATCGCCCTCGTGCGCGGCCTGCGTGCGGTGAGTGAGTTCGAGTTCCAGCTCGCCCTCATGAACCGGAAGCTCGAGCCGAATCTGGAGACGCTCTTCCTCATGCCACGCGAAGAGCTCACCTACATCAGCAGCCGCCTCGTGAAGGAAATCTCCCGACTCGGGGGGAATGTGAACCAGTTCGTGCCGCCCCACGTCGTCGTGGCGCTGAAGCAGAAGCAGGGCCGCGCCTGAGGCAGGCTTGGTCGATCATCGCATGGGACGGCGATTGACAGACGCCGGGAAAACCACACTCTCACGGGCAGGCTATTTCCCCCCGCCTTCATTACCATGAGCACCCTCGACCGTCTGGAACGCGTCTTCTTCTGGCTCGCTGGAGCCAGCTCCGATAACCTCGACGCCTGCCCGGCCTGGGAGCGACGCAAATACGTCGCCTTCGGTGCCACCGTGCTCGTGCCATCCACGTTTGCGATCATCGCCTGCGCCTACGCCATCTCCACCCTGACGGACAACTGGTTCGTCATCGGCACCGTCTCGCTCGTCTGGTCCTTCATCATCCTCACGGTGGACCGCGCCCTGCTCGCCACCTACCGCGCTTATCAAAACATCTTCCGCAAGATGTCCCAGTTCGGGTTGCGCATGGTCGTCGCCGCGCTCATGGGCATCACCATCTCGCATCCGCTCACCCTGCTTCTCTTTAAAGACACCATCACCTCCGTGATCGAAAAAGAGCGCGAGGTCGAGATCGACACCGTGCGCAAAGAAGCCGTCGCACAGAAGGCCCTCGTCGAAGTCCGCGTGAAGACCCTGGAGACCGAGATCGCCACGCAGCGCGAATCCTGGAACGCCAGCTTCAACGCCAAGTTCCTCGACGAGAACGGCAAGCCCATCGAGAAGCCGCTCACCGACGACGAGAAGAAAGCCAAGGCCGAGCGCGACGCCAAGATCGTCGAAGCCGTCGCGCCAGGGAAACTGCGTCTCGAAACCCTCGACAAAGAGATGGCGAAGATCAGCACCGACTACCAAAAGATCGCCGGAGAGCTGAACCAGTGGCAGACCGAGTTCGAGCGTGAGGTCAATGGCCAGCGCAGCGGCATCATCGGCCTCGGACCGCGTGCCAAGAGCATCATGGAGGACCAGCTCACCTGGCGCCGCGCCGAGTCCGCGCGCCTCAGCGGCCTCCTGGACACCATGACGAAGAACCGCGTCGTCCTCGTCGCCGAGATCAAGGCCGCTGAAGACGGCGTGAACGCCGCGCTCGACTCCAAAGCCGCTGAGGAAGCCCTCAAGGTCAAAGCCGAGAAGGATCGCATCGACGGCCTCCGCCGTCAGGTCCAGCAGCAGCAGGCAGATGCCTTCGTCGGTCAGCAAAACGCCATTCGCGAGACGCTCAAAGCGCAGATCGACGCCCTGCTCCTCCAGCTCAAAGGCCTCCATGAAGAAGTCACCCGCCTAGCCAGTGATGAGGTAGCCCGCATCGCCGGCATCCGTGCCGAGCCACGCCGCGACATCCTCACCCAGACCCTCGCCCTGCATCACCTCTTTGATCAGGGAGCCGAGGGCGGCCAGTTCGCCCTCATCGCCTACGGCGTGCTTTCCCTCCTCTTCATGCTCGTGGACACCATCCCGCTCGTCGTGAAGTTCTTCTCCAAGCCCGGCCCTTACGACTGCCTGCTCGACTGCGAAGAAGTGAAGTTCTCCCGCGAGCGTCTCGCCTTCCTCAAAGGCTTCGACCGCTACATGAAGCAGCTCGTGGACAGTCCCTTCCTCCACATCACGCAAAACCGCCCGCTGGAGCGCGCCCTCATCGAAGGCGTGGACCGCAGCCGCGCCGCCAAAGCCTTCCTGGAGCACCTCATGGAACTGGAGCAGACCTTCCAGGAAAAGATCCGCCTCGAGCGCGAGCGCGTCGTTTCCCAAGGCGTCGGTGCCAAAGCCGAGATGCTCGAAGAAATGGCCGCCCAGTTCTACGCCGACATGCGCGAGCGCATGGAGTCCTTCTTCCGCGACGACGCCGGCCGCCGCACCCCCGTGAGCGCCAGGGCGTGAGGTGAGACGCGGAGAGTCCTGAGCTGAGCACGGAGCACTACGGCGCGGTTTCGGAGTGCAGCGTCCAGCAAAGACTCCGCCCGCTGCCCTTGCGCCGGACCAGCCCGATCTCCTTTTCCAGCCGACGCGTCCATTCCGGGC
The DNA here is from genome assembly GCA_044361885.1 of Prosthecobacter sp. Classification (GTDB taxonomy): domain Bacteria; phylum Verrucomicrobiota; class Verrucomicrobiia; order Verrucomicrobiales; family Verrucomicrobiaceae; genus Prosthecobacter. The sequence continues at coordinate 5,489 of JBIKIA010000173.1, forward strand.
AGGGGCGCTCATAAGGTAGCATCAACCTGTCCCGAAGTTCATTCCAAGTCGCCCCACCGGCATGAAGCTCAAGATGGCGCTGAAGGGTGGTCTTGAATTCGAGGTAGATCATGACAGTTCGTGGAACGCTCGCAGAAGATAGTTTATTCGGGAGAGAGATCAGTATTCTGGCTCCAACTCTTCGGATAGGAGATGGCTGGCGTGGATGTAACGGAGGGCGGTAAACAAAAAGGGCGACCGCTTTGGTCGCCCCGTGGGTGTGGATGGGTGGGCCTTTGGGCCGGATCACTTCTGCTTCGCGTAGTCGGCGTAGGCTTCGGCGATCTTGCCTGCCTTTTCGTCGCCATCATGGAAGACGAAGCGGTGACGCAGGGTGATCTTCTCGCCCTTCTTGAGGGTCATCGCACCTGTCTCGGCCTGCACTTTGAGCTGGGAGAGGCCGAAGGGATTCGCGGTGAACAATCCATAGGTGCGGACGTGCCAGGGGGTGGGGTGACGGAAGCTGCTCGGATGATTGAGCATGGCGACGCCGATGGCTTTGCCGCCGACGGTGCCGTAGTAATCGACCCAGGTGGCGCGTTTGCCCCATGCGGCTTCATCGGTCACGCCCTCGCTGTTGATGATGTGGCCGGTGCCTTTGCCGCCTTCTTTGCCTTTATCCACGGCCATCTCGGTGGGGACTCGGATGCTGAGCCCGGCGTCTTTTTTGTCATCGACGACGATGTCGCCCTCGCTGGCGATGAGGACGATGTCCAAGTCGATGAGGCGGTTCGCGCCCTGCACGGCGAAGACGTACTCGCGCACTTCTTCGGAGGTCTTTTTGCCAGCGGCATCGACGTAATCGGAGACGGTGCGGATGGTGGCCTTTTCGCCGCCTTCCATCTTAGTGATCTCGCGCAGCTTGATCGCGCCGAGGTGCTTGAGGCGCTCGGAAGTCTTCGAGCCTGATCCAAAGGTGGCCGCTTCAGCCCAGGTGTCATAACCGGCGATGCTTTCATGACCGAAGTTCAGGCCGCGATGATGCGGGTGGTCGTGCTGCTCGCCTTCGACGGTCTTCATGGGATAGGCACGGGTCATGGTGACGCCGCTGGTGCCAATGATGGGCCAGAGGTAGGTCTTATTCGCCTGATCGACGACGAGCTCGGTGAGGAACTCGCCATCGAGTTTCACGATGGCGCCGCCGGTAGGCGTTTTATCGACGGTGAAGGTGGCGGCGCCGAGCGGTGTCAGCGCGGCGAGGAGGGAAAGGAAAAGGAAGGAGGTGATCTTCATGGCGAACTGGATGAGAGACGAATGAACGAGTCTTGGCGAGATATTCTTCCTCTGATCGACGAGAACTCAGGCGACGCCAGGGCCTTGGAGCCGGTGCTACTTTGCGCCCCTGCGTGGTAGCGCCCCAACCCAATCATCATTTTGCGTCGAGCGGTCTTACCCTGGCGTCGTTTCCTCGTGTGAACCTGCGTTTCAATTCTCTACCTTCACCAAGGCCACGCGGCGGTTCTTGGCGCGGCCTTCTTCGCTGCTGTTGGTGGCGATGGGGCACTGGTAGCCCACACCGCAGGGCGTGAGGCGAGATGCTGCGGAGGGAACACGTTTGCTCAGTGCTGCGACGACGGATGCCGCGCGGTTTTGGGAGAGCTCGATGTTCCCATCAAATTTTCCCACGATGTCAGTATGACCGACGACGAGCAGGCGCAGCGCGGAGTCGGATTTCAGTAGCTTCGCCACTTCATCGAGTGTCGCATCAGACTCAGGCTTCAGGGCGGCGGAGGCGGTGTCAAAGTGGAAGCCATAGAGATTCACGGAACCCTGCTGAAGGATCCCTGAGGCCATTTCCTCGGCTTTCACGAGCACCATCTTTTCCTCCATCGCCTGCGTCTCGATCAGATCGAGTGCGACTACTGGCACGCCAGCTTTGGGCTGGAGGGTTTTGGGCAGGACCATGCCGGCTTTGTAATTCGCGACGAACAGCGCCAAGTGCGCACCACCTTTCTTCGCGGCGAGGTAGCGCGCGCCTGGATGACTGATGGCAAAGGTGCCGCCGGGCCGGTCACCAAAGAGTGAATGAAACAGAAGCCCTTTGCCGGCACTGAGTTCTTCCCCGGTGCCTTGCCATAGCGTCTCCCAGCCACCAGCGGCGAGTTCGCCCTGGTAGTTTTTAAAGACCTCCAAAGCCGTGCGCTGGGGATCATTGCTGACGTAGGTCACCTTCGTCACCTTGCCCTCCAGCGTGAGGCTTTTGGCAAAGATGTTCACGTTCGGCTTTTTCGTCAGCCTTCCCAGCGGCAGCGTGTAGCTATCAAAGGCCTTCTCTTCATAAAAGGTGGTCCGAGTGCCCTCGTAGCGCTTCAGCCCGGCGGGATCTTTGGAGCCAGGAATGTCCGCCGCATTTTGAGCTGGCAACAAAGTGGCAAAGCCGGTGAACAGGGCGAAGAGAGAGAACAGATTGGATTTCATAGGATGAGGTGAGGACGAGCGAGCAGGAGTGACAAGCCTAAATGCCGTGACGTTCAGCAGAGACGCCAAAGAATGCCGACAGGACTTTCGCTAGGCCTATTCGTCAAGCTCGGCACCTGCATCAGCGTGAGACAGGTGCTTGGAGGTCATCTGGCGCGCATGATTGGGTGGTGGCGGACGTTTGTTCCAGCCACTCTGCCTCATATGCGCCCCATCCTTTCCGCCCTTTTCCTGCTTTCCATCCTGCCCGCCCAGGCTCAACTCAGCCCGAACGGAGCCACGGCTTCTTTTAAAGGCAGCCTGCCGCCGAAGCCCGTCGCCGCTTTGTCTGCCGAGCAGGAGGCAGCGGCGGAGAAGACGCTCGCGGAAGTTCAGTCGGCCTTTGAGGCGGTGAAGAAACATCCCCGTTCGGCGGACGCGGCGATCTTTCTCAAGGCGGTCCGCTACGCGCTCGACTTCGACGAGTGGTATGACAAGAAACCAGAGGACAACCTCAAGAAGGTGAACGCGCTGCTCGATGAAGCGAAGAAGCGCATCGCCTCGCTCAAAGAAGACAAGACGCCGTGGATGGATGGATCCGGCCAGAAGGTGCTCGGCTTTTACTCGAAGCTCGATGGCTCCGCGCAGCCCTACGGCGTGGAGATTCCCGAAGGTCTGGAGATCGGCAAGAAGGCGGTGCCGATGTGGATCTGGCTGCATGGTCGTGGCGATACAGCGACGGATTTGCATTTCGTTTACAGTCGTCTGATGGCGAAGAAGCCAGGGCAATTTCAGCCTGCGGACAGCATCGTGATTCATCCCTTTGGCCGCTACTGCAATGGCTGGAAGTCGGCGGGTGAGGTCGATGTCTTTGAGTCCCGCGATGACGCCATCGCCCGTTTCAAGGTGGATACGAATCGCATCGTGCTCGCCGGTTTCAGCATGGGCGGGGCAGGGGCCTGGCATCTCGGCGCGCATTATCCCGATCAGT
>JBIKIA010000728.1:0-2613 GCA_044361885.1 Prosthecobacter sp.
TGATCCGGCGGCGGTGTCTGCCTCTGTGGTGGGCACGGAGCTGCATCTTTCGTTTGGCCTCCCGCAAGGGAATGACGGCGCGCAAGGTGCCACGGGAAACAATGGCAACGACGGCCCCCAAGGCCCGCAGGGGCCGTCCTTTGCCAATGCGGTGGTGGACAGTGTGACGACGCTGAATCCCGGCGAGCCTGCGACGGTGGGTGTGATCTTTGACGGCACGAACGTGCGCCTCACCTTCGGTATCCCGCGTGGTAGCGATGGCGCGATGGGCCTGCCGGGGGAGGTATCCCAGGTGGACCTGAACAATGCCCAGCTAAACACGCTGAGCCAGACGAGCAATAACACGAATGGCGTGGCCACCCTGGATACTCCCTTTGCCAATGATCCGCCGACGTTGGCGGACATGGAGGTGCTGCGGCAGAAGGTGGATGAGCTGCTCATGGCGCTGCGGCGGTAGTGGGGAAGACGCGCTTTGCGCGGAGACTTGGAGACGGCTGCACCGGAGACTGGGAGACGTAGAGCGGAGATCGCAGATCGGCGGGATGCAATCTCGCCACACTGGAGTACGACTTGTAAAGTCCTGCGACTCCCGCACTGGATTCGTCATTCGGGTTTCATCCGTCTGCATTTGCTTCAGCCTCCCGTCATGCCCTCTGCCACCACCGCTCCTGCTCTCGTCGCCGTCTCCGGTGGGCGGGATTCCGTGGCGCTGCTGCACTGGCTGCTGTCCCAGGGGCACTCGCCGTTGATTGTCTGTCATTTGAACCACGCTCTGCGCGGCCGTGAGTCGGGTCAGGATGCCGCCTTCGTCCGCCGCCTCGCGAAAAAACACGGTCTTCCGTGCGAGATCCGCAAAGCCGATGCCGCCGCCTATGGAAAAAAGCGCCGCATGTCCGTCGAGACCGCCGGACGTCTCCTTCGTCATGATTTCCTCGGGGAAATGGCCCTCAAGCACAGCGCGCAGCGCATCTACCTCGCCCACCATGCCGATGATCAGGCCGAGACCATCCTCGCTCATCTCTGCCGTGGGGCTGGTCTCACTGGAGCCTCCGGCATGGCGCAGGAGACTGAATTCATCAGTCACGGGCAGCGATTCCAGCTCGTCCGCCCCTTGCTGCATTGGCGCCGTGCAGAAATCGACGCTTACATCCGGGAGCATCGCCTCACGTTTCGCGAAGACTCCTCCAACATCTCCCGAGGCCCGCGCCGCAACCGGCTCCGCCATGAGGCATTGCCGCTGCTCAGCCAAATCTTCGAGCGCGATGTCGCGCCCATCATTGCACGCTGTGGGCAACTCGCCGCTCGTGATGATGCCGCTCTTTGGAGTTTCGCGCTCCATCTTTCCAAAGAGCACCTGCTCCCAGACGGCAGCCTGAAGATCACCGCCACGCTCAAACACGAGCCCCCTGCCATTCTCTCGCGGCTCCTGCGCTGGTGGCTGGTGGAGTCGCTGAAGCTCTATGACCTCGGTCATGCTGAGATCGAGCATGCTCTGACCATGCTCCAGCCCGGCGGTCCCGCTAAAATCAACCTTTCGGGCGGGCATCACCTCCGCCGTAAAGCGGGAAGACTCTGGGTCCAGCCACCGCCATGAAGCTGCTTTTCATTCTCCTTCTATCGGCTTGTTCAGCCTTCGCTGATACACAGACCGACATCGAATATGCTCGTGTCGGCGATCTCTCGCTGAAGCTAGACCTGCATCTCCCAGCGAGGCCCAAGCCGCCACTCATCGTCTATATCCACGGCGGAGCCTGGCGTGCAGGATCGAAGTCGGATGTTCCCATTGCCGCGCTTCACGATCTTGGATTCGCCATTGCCAGCGTGGACTACCGACTTTCCACGCAGGCCGTTTTTCCAGCGCAGATCCACGACATCAAAGCGGCGATACGTTTTCTCCGCGCCAGTGCTGGGCGATTCCAGATCGATGCCACGAGTATCGCGATCATCGGCTCCTCCGCGGGTGGTCACCTCGCCGCACTGACGGGTGTCACGAAAGGGCACCCAGCCCTCGAAGGCAGAATCGGTGAGCATTTGGATCAAAGCAGCGCGGTGCAGATGATCGTCAGTCTTTATGGAGCGTCGAATCTACAAACCATCCTGGGTCAAAGCACGGAATTCGGGCTGAAAATGCGCGTGCCAGCGCTGCAACTCCTGCTCGGCGGCCAGCCAACGGAGAAGCCCGAGCTGGCGAAGCTCGCCAGCCCCGTCGCCCATCTGGACAAAGACGATCCCCCACTGCTGCTGATCCATGGTGATGCGGACCCGCAGATGCCGCCCGAGCAGTCTCGTGAACTCGCCAATGCGTATGAGGCCATGGGGTTGTCTGTGAAACTCATCACCCTGCCCGGCAGCAGGCACGGGGGTGATGAGTTTTACGACAAAGATCGCACCGAGATGATTGCTGCATTCTTGAGCGAATCACTCAAAGGTAGGATCAAGGCAGCTCAGTGAAGGTGATTAGGCCTTCTCTTTGATGTGTGCCCAGCAATGGACATGGGGCTCGCCACGGAAGAACCAGACCATGTTTGGCCCTTCGATCTGCCAGACATCCCAGACGCCGTCTTTGCCGATGTCCTGGTTCTTGTAATAGGCGAGGTGGAGATTGTCGAAGCC
>JBIKIA010000009.1:0-28520 GCA_044361885.1 Prosthecobacter sp.
GAGAACAGAGAAAAACTGACTTTCAGACTGCTGTCACGAATGTCGAGATGGCTGCAAACGCCAGACACAGCGTGCGTGACATGATCAAAGGTGCCGTCAGCACTGTGCGCGGCAACATTAGCGAAAGGCTGGAGCAAAAAGGCAGTGAACAAAAGCTTGGTGATGTCCCCGATCACATCAAGGAAGAGTATAAAGCGGAGCAAATGCAGCTCAGCGCCCTCCAGAGCAAGATTCTCGACAACATGGACCCCGCCAAAATGAATGGGGAGAGCCCGGCCAAGCTTGCCGAACTTCAGGAGCAAGTGGCAAAAGTGCAGACCAAGATGGAGCACATGAAAGAAGATAACCCGGGCCTCAAGCAGATGGATCGCAGCAAAGTTGGCCAAGTGGTCCACAGCGGGTTACGCGATGCAGCAAAGTCAGTTGGTTCCAGACTAAAAGCGTGAATCTGGAAATGCCAGACTCTGATCCCTCCACCACCTCCAACCCCAAACCAAATCATTCACCATGCCAGACCGTGACGTCCTGAGCGAAGCCAGACACATCGAAAACCCGCCATCTCTGGCAGAAAAAGCCGCGACAACTCTGCTCAAGCCGGTGCGTGCCGGGCTGGGCTTCTTGGCGAATGTCGCAGCGAAGAACGTCATGCTCAGTGAATTCGTCCCAAACACGGATTTGCCCCCGCCTGAGATGAGCAACCCGCTCAAAAAAGACGCCAATGGGCGTGTCCTCATGGACGGTGCGAACCAGCCGATCCGAGACAGTCGGCAACTACAGGTGGATAAGATGGCCTTCCAACCGGCGAATGGCCCGCCACAGCAGGTGGAAGGCTGGGTCATGCCCGCCGAGCCAGGGAAACCCACCATGGTTTTCTTTGGTGGGAGTAACTTCAACCGCAACGATGAAGACTACACAAACGCCATCTCCATGATGGCGAACGATGCCAAGGCACGTGGGCTGGGATTCGCCGTGTATGATTACCCGGAGGGCGTGAATGAGGAGATGGCACGCCAGTTTGTGGACCAGATGCAGAACCACCTCCAGGATGACCTGGGAATGCCTCTCTCCCAGCAGGCCTACTGCGGCTACTCTCAGGGCAGTTTCATGGCCAGCTACGCTGCGGCCAACAATCCAGACTCCGCCGGGCTTCAAATCACGGATGGTTTCAGCTCCGCACGCCAGTACCAGAAGGAGAAAATGGACGCGGGCGCGGGACCGCTTTCAGCCTTGATCGAAAAACGGCAGATCACCGAGCACTGGGACAACATCCCGCTGGCGCAGGACATCGCCGTCCGCAGAGATCAGCAGCACCCGGACGCCCGGATGCCCGTCGTCGCCGTTTACACAGACCAGCACGACTTTGGCGTGGAAGGAAATCTCCACATGACCCCACTGATCGAAAACCTCCAAGGTGAGCATGGCGGAGTGGTCGTAAACTTGTCCCACGAGCAAGACCACCTCAAAATGCTCGGCACCATCGAGCATGGGGATGGGGCGCGGCAGCTCATGGATCAAGCAGCGACCCATGTGGCGAATGCGAACCGCCAGTTGATCGGCAACGGTCAAACGCTGGCTGCCCAGCAAGGTCCGGCCGTCCACACCCCCAGCGTTCGGGAGCAGCTTGCGAGTCGGCTGGCCAAGACTGGCAGCGAGCAGAAGCTGCGTGAAGTCCCGGATCACATCAAAGAGGAGTATAAAGCCGAGCAGAAGCAGCTCAGCGCCATCAAAAGCAAGATTCTCGATAACATGGACCCCGCCAAGATGAACGGGGAAAGCCCCGCCAAGATGGAAATCCTTGAGAAAGAAATGGTAAGGGTGCAGGCCAAACTAGATGGGATGAAGCAGGAAAACCCTGGCCTCAAACAGATGGACCGTAATAAAGTGGGCCAGGTCATCCACAGCGCCATTCGAGATGCTGCCAAGTCCGCAGGCAATCGGCTCTCGTAATCTTGTCTCTTTAACATTTATCACCCAACCACCATGGCCTCTCTCACTCCACTTCTCGCCAATTTCGGCGCCAATGAACTGCAACTCCTCTCCAGCTACGGGGACTCACGCACCTACGAGGCGGATGAGGTGCTCATCCGCGAAGGGGAGGAGAATGAGCATCTCTGCCTGATCCTGCGCGGGCAGATCGAGGTGCTGCATGAGGTGGACGGGATGGACAAGCGGGTGGCGCTGCTGGAAGGCGGAGACTCCATCGGCGAGGTCAGTGTTTTCGATCCAGGGCCTGCCAGTGCCACGGTGCGCGCTTTGAATCACACGGAAGTCTGGCTGATTTCCAAAGACAGCCTGGAGAGTCTGCACGCAGCAAATCCAAAGGTGGCGTATCGCCTTCTGAGCCGTATAGCCACCTGTCTCTCCAAACGTTTGCGGCAGATGAACGACCGCGTGGTGGATCTGGTAAACCGCTGAGCCGGGGTGAGCTTACTTCAGCTTTGTGACATTGAGTTTAGGCACATCGACCTTGTTGGAGACGGAGGCTTTCTGCCACTTGCCATCGGGCGCTTTCTTGAGGCCGGCATCTTCTCCTGTCTTGCGGTGGCCGCCGATCTTGATACCAGATTTGGCCCCATCGAGTTTGGTTTCTGCGAGGTCGAGCTGCTTGGTGAGATCTGCTTTTTCGGGGCTGTCAGGAGCTTTGGCCAACTGCTCGCGCATGCCTTTGAGCTCCTTGACCATTTCAGTATGACGATCATCGGCGAGCTTGGCCGTCGTTTTGGCCAGCTTGTCTGACTCCATCTTGCTGAGGATTTTCTCGAGCGCATCGAGCCACTTTTTGACTTCTTCGGCGGCGGTGGAGATGACGTTGTCGGACATGGCGGGAATCGGGGACAGGGATTAAAATGAAAATAGGAACTCAGTGCGGAGTCTGGAGGCGGGCGCTGCGATCATAGCCAGTGGGGCGTGCAGTGACGGAGCTTCGATAGATGCGGCCGTGGGGACCAGGATGAGTGACGAGGACGTAATAGTGAGTCCACTGGAGTCCCGCATCCCGCTGGCCGACACCTTCAGCCCAGCGGCGAGCTTCAGCGCCGGTCATAGGTCGAGGAAGCTTGAGGATGTGGATGTTGGATTTCTGCCAGCCGTCATCGTCACCTTCCTTGCCATCCGCATCCGTGTGGATCCAGAACTCGACGGTGCTGCCCACGGGGATGACATCGTGATCGAGCAAGAGCCCAAGCTGATCTTTGCCAGTCTGACAGGAGACTGCCGCGAGCAGCAGGAGAAGAAAGAGGCTGAGTGTGCGGGCCATCATGAGCGGTAAGCGAGGAAGCAGACAAGGTTAAGCTAGCCGGTCAGGTCTGATGTGTGACAAGCGGAGTGGGGGGAGGTGGTGGTGAGATGTCAGTTTCAGGCAGCGGACTGACGGGACTCTCCGGGGGCTCCTCTTCGGAACTGGAGGGTGAAGGGATAAGCCGGGTAGGAGCTGGAGGTGCAGTGGGCGGATCTGACCGGACGAGGAAGCGTCCGAGCAGATCTTCCGTCTGCTCGCGCCACCATTGCTGCCGGGCCTGCTGACGACGGGCAAACTCCTGCTCTCCAAGCGCGCGGCAGGGCTCCCCGAAGCGGCGCATGAGGTCGTAGAGGATCATGATGCCAAAGACAATGCCGGCGGCTTTATCACGCCCGGTGGCGAGGCCGCTGAAGGTCAAAAGAAGTCCGAGGCCGTAGATCTGAATCTCGGCTTTCCAGCGGTGGTAGAAGGCGTGCGCCTTGTCACGAATGGATGACCAGGAAGCCATTTTCGGCGATGAGGGTTCCCGAGGTGGGGCGGCCTGCGAGCAGGGCCTCCCTCACGGCGTGGCGGCAGGCGGTTTCGGCAGTGGCCCTCATGCGGCGGACGCCGAGACGAGGCTCGACGCCTTGAGAGACGAGGAGATCCAGCACGCCTGCTCCAGCGGTGAGATGGTAACCTTTGGAGGCGAGGTTTTTCAGCTCTTTGCCGAGCATGATTTCGGCGATTTTTTTCTGGGCGTTGTAACCGAGCTTCTGGAAGACGCAGCGGACATTGAAGCGGGCGAGCACTTCGGGGCGGAGCTCGGCGGCGGCGAGGTCTTCGATGAAGCGCTCGACGGTGGCCATGGGGCTGTTCCGCAGTTCCATGAGGGCGTCGGCACCGATGTTCGAGGTGGCGACGATGTAGAAGTCGCAAAGGTTGAGGGTGTCTCCGTTGGCGACGGTGATGCGTCCGGCATCGAGGACCTGGAGGAAGATGTCGAGGACACGAGGATGTGCTTTTTCGATCTCGTCGAAGAGGATGACGCCACGACCTTCGGAGCGGTCGTAGAAGCGGCCAAGGTTGCCACGGGAGGTGTTGTCGCGTCCGAGGAGGAGTCCGAGGGATTCCTGATTTTGATACTCAGACATGTCGAGCCGGATGCAGTGCTTCTGGACGTCTTTGTAGATGTATTCGGTGACGAGGAGGGTGATCTCCGTTTTGCCGACGCCGGTGGGGCCGAGGAAGAGAAAGGTGCCTTTGGGCCGCTTGGAATCAGCGAGCCCGAGTTCGCCATTTTGCACGATGGGGACGACCCTGGGAATGACATGCTCCTGCCCGATGATGCGTTCATCGAGGAAGGGGCGGAGGCCCTGGATGTGGGCGAGATCGGGCATGGAGGGGGGGAAGAAGGAAGCTTACTTCTTTTTGGGGACGATGAGACCTTGGGAGGAGGTCTTTAGACGGAAGCGCTCTGCGTCTTCGAGTTCTTCGATGCGGGCTTTGGCCTGCTTGAGGCCTTCTTCGGCGGCTGTCCTGGCTTGGAGGTTGGCTTGGAGTTCCTGCTGGAGGGCGGTGTTTGCCTGCTGGGCTTCGTCAAACTTGGACCGGCGTTTTTCGAGGTCGCCCTGGAGGCTGGTGAGGCGGGTCATGGTCAGTTCGAGCTGGCGGCTTTTGGCAAGAAGGGCCTGGCGCTCCTGCTCAATGAGAACGGTCTTGGGGACTTCGTTGCGTGCAGGGTCGATGACGCCGAGAACGACGCCGCGTGAGTCCATGGGGGTGGAGGGAAGCCGGGTGTCCCACTTGGCGTTTTGTTCGAGTCGATAAACGCTGTGGGCTTCATGCATTTCCTGCCGGTCATGACTGGGGAGGCGACCGACGTGGTAGGTGTGAACCTGCTCGCCGAGACGGACGCGGGAGATGTCTGTGGGATCGAGGGCGCGGCCTTTCGGCCAGCCTGCAAGGACACCTTTGGAATAGGTGGGGATGTAGGCGATCTCTTCCTCCTCTCCAGGAAAGGCGAGAGGGTCTTCATCTGCCTCCTCCTGAGTAGATTTGCAGGAGGTGAGGAGGAGCAGGCCGATGGCGGCGGAGGTGAGCCAGAGTGAAGGACGCGGGATCATGGAGTGCTGCTGGTGGGAGTGGATGACGCAGCGCTTTCATCAGCGCTGTCTGAGCTTTGGGGAGTGGCTGTGCCGCCGAGGAGAGCGCTGACTCGTGCGGCACGGTCGGCAGTCCGTTTTTCCTCCTCGGCCTGGCGGGAGGCCTCGGAGACACTGCTTGTCTGCTGAGTGCTGGTGGTGGCCTGGGCCGTGGCCCGCTGATAGGCTTCCTGATTGAGCTGCCAGCTTGAGACATCGCGCCCGCCTTGTTTCAAGCCTGCGATGCTGGCCAGCTCGGGCTCGAAGACGGAGAGAGTGTAGATGTAAAAGTGAGTCCCCGCGGAGACACGGACGAAGTCGAGATCTTTGTCGAGCTGCTTGGTGAGGAGCTGGGAGTAGGCGCTGGCGGCCTGCCCACCTCCGCCGAGAGCGGCGTTGCGGCTGTTGTTCTGGGGGGCGTTGCCGTAGATGGTCTGAAACTGGCTCTGGCTGTTGTTCATGATGCCCTGAAGCGCTTCAGCCATCATGACTTTGAGTTCGGCATACTGGTCATTTTTGACGATCTGCCCGCGGATGCCTGCGGAGCCGTCGGTGATACCAAAAGTGCCGTCTTCGGCGCGGTCATGGTCGAGGGCGACGCAGGATATGTTGTACTCGCGCCCATCAGCCCAGATGAAGGTGTATTGGCCTTTGACTTCGATGCGGTCACGCGTGCGGCCCTGGGCAGCCTTGGCCTGCACCTGGGTGCCTGCGGGGACGATGAGCTTTTGATTCCAATACACATCCTCCGTGATGAGAGCGAGCACGGGGGTTTCGAGTGAGGAGGAATCCACCGTGAGGACGAGGGCGGCTTTGATCAAAAGTCCACGCGGTGCAAAGAGCTTCGGTTCCTCGTCCTTGTAAGGGTCAGGAGCGGTGTTGGTGATGTGGACGAGCTTCGGAAAGGGTGGTGGCTTCGGGGGCTTGTTCGTGGTGGTCCGTCCGGTGCTGATGATGGTGGGTGCGGGGGGCTTGCGCTGCTGAACCACCAGTGGCTGCACCTGACTGCCGCCAATCTGAGCAACTCGCTTGTCGGCAAGATTCACCTTCCGCTCTTCGGCGACAATCGTCGAGGTGGCGGTGGCGTTGCTCGCAGCGGGCTTGCTGCCGACGGCTGCGACAGGCTTGGCAGTATTGGCGGAGACGACACCGCGCTCGCGGGTGAAGTAAAAAACGCCAGCGGCAAGGCCGATGACGGCGACTAGCAGCATCATCTGGACAGCAGGCTTTTGGAGGTGCTTCATCATGGCGTTCATGTCTGGCGGTTATTTGCCTTCGGCGACCGTGTCGCCAAAGAGGGTGGGGTCGATGACGTCACGCCGCCCGGGCTCGGGGAGTTCGATGCGGAAGTCCTGATTGATGGAGATGCCTTCACGGCTGCCGCCAGGGCCGCCCTGCAATACAAGGTCCAGAGGGATGGTCTGACCTGCCCGGACCTCGGGTGCGGCATCGACGAGTTGGGCATCATAGCTGCGCTCGCCGACACGGATTTTCACGGACTTTGGGTCGTACTCGAAGAGGTCGGTGCCTTTGTTTGCGAGCCAGCAGCGGAAGACGGTGAGGTCTTTGTCAGGGTGGCGCTGGATCTCGTAGATGGTCGAAAATAGCTGTCCTTTGGTAGAGGTCATCTCCAGGCCGTTGCGCTCCAGCCAGCCGGAGTAGAGACCAGGGTTCAGGGGCTGGAGAGCCTTGCGATTGCGGGCTTTGCCGAGCATGCCGACGAGTTCGTCAGAGGAGTATTTGAGGCGATTCTGAGCGACGACTTCGGGGCCGACTTCGCTGGCTGCGGTGGCCGGGGTCGGGGGTGGAACGATGACGGCAAGGTTCGCAGCCTCAGACGGGGTGAAGCGCATGAGATAAAGGGCACGCGCGGTGCGGATGGTGGCATGGCAGGGCTCACCAGGCTTGATCAAGCGAACCACGAGAGTGTCAGACAGGACGTTCTCGTAATGCACGACGGCGACGGGATTGTTGCCGGTGCTGAGTTGGTTCGCGGCAGTAGGATCGGTGACGAGCCCATAACCTGTGAGGAGGGTGATCTTCTCGGGGAAGGTGATGGTGGTGGCGACCGTGCTATTGATGGCGATGTCGTGGATGGTCTGTGAGGCAGGCAGGCGGACGAGTTCACGTCCGCTTTGCACTTGGGCCATAGACATGGCGCAGAGAGCAAACCAGATGGTGGGGAGGAGGAACCGCGCCATGGATGGAAGTGGAGGACGGGCGATCATTGTTGGGTGGCTTTGCGGATGGCTTCGACGGCTTCGGCCTGGGCTGCGGCAGCCTCATCAGCGTTGGCCCTGGCTTTGGCGGCAGCGGCTTCGGCCTCTGTGGCGCGGATTGCCTCGGCTTCGGCGACAGCGGCCTCGGCCTGGGCTGCCTCGACCTCATCAAGGCGAGAGAATTCCTTGAAGACGATGTCTGAAACCACGGAAGGGTAAGCTTTATTTTTCTGCAAGGATTCATTCATCCGCCAGCCGAGTGTGATCTTGAATCGGTAGGTCGGCTCCTGGCGACTGCCTTCCAGGTAGCTGACGCGGCGGGCGATGCCGATGGCCTCGGTGGCGAGTGCCTTCGTCTTGCGGTCGATGTAGTAAATCTTCTCGATCTGGAAGGTCTGCGTGGCGTTTTGAGAGCGGAAGTAGCCGGCCTCTGAGTGGAATTTATCCAAGAGCTTGTCTTGAGCAGGTTTGGTAAAGAGTTTCGGAAGCCTTTCAGGGTAAATGAAACCATCTTTGTCACGCTCCAGGATGGTTTCCAAAGCCAGCTCAGTGAGCTGAACGTGCATTTTGTCCATGTTCTGATAAGCGACACCCGGCGGGACGTAGTAGGCGCCCGCAGTGTCCATGACAACGAAGTCCGGACGTTTTGCATAAACACGAGACATTAGCTCCACATACCAAGCGCAGACTACGGCAACGATAATGGCGACGAGGAACCAAAACACGGCGGTGTGATCCCTGGCTACGAGGGTATCGATGGCGCGGCGGCGTGGTGATGAGGCGGGCATGAGCAGGATGGGATGGGAAGGTCAGTTTTCCGGTTTTTCGCTGCTGGAGATTTCTTTGAGAAGGTAGGTAACCTTATTGCACACCCAGGCGAAGCGGCGGGCATAACGAAGGTTGGGATTGCGCTCCCAGTGCATCTCAGCCTGGACGGAGAAAGACTGGGTGACGGGCTGCTTGGTGACGGGCTCGACGCTGACGCGGATGACTTGTCCGCTAAGTACGGTGACGGCGCTGAGGTCATTATCGATCTCCATCTGGACCTCACCGATCTCGACCATCTGATGGATCTCGAGGTTTTTGAAATCAAAGCGCGTCTCTTTGATGTCTGCCTGCACATCTTCCAGGCCCTGTTCATAAAAGAGGAGTCCCAGCCTTTCGGCATTCAGCGGGCCACGCGGGCCTCGGTTTAAATAAGTCTCCAGGGCATGTCGGGCGTGGTAATCCACCAACTGATTCTGCGTCTCGGTGGACTGGGAGCGGTCGAGGTACAATTTGGATTGTTCGATCGGCACATAGAGCATGCTGCCACGGCTGGATTCTGCCAGATTATACAGATGCCAGCCCGTGGCCCCCAGACAGCCCATGGTGACCAGGAACCAAAAGATGGCCAGCTTTTCCTTGGAGATGAAGATTTCCGTAACGCCTTTCATCGGTCAGTCTGGAGTGTGCGGGTGAAGCGGTGGAGAAAACATGGTCCGGGTGATTCAAATTAGGTGGGGTCCTTCATCACGGTGCCAGCCCCCGAGCCGATGCTGCCTGCACCAGCGCCCATCATTCCGACACCGACGGCGGCCCCGGCACCGGTCGCCGTGGCGGCGGCCCCGGCGGCGACCATGGCGGCACCAGCAACAGCCTGGCCTGCACCCGTGGCGGCATTCATGCCCGCCGAAATGAAACCCATGCCGATCTGGGAGCCTGTGGTGATGGCTTTGGAGACGATCTTCGGAGCGATGAAAAGGGTAACGATGAC
Source organism: Prosthecobacter sp. (assembly GCA_044361885.1). GTDB lineage: Bacteria > Verrucomicrobiota > Verrucomicrobiia > Verrucomicrobiales > Verrucomicrobiaceae > Prosthecobacter. The sequence continues at coordinate 9,337 of JBIKIA010000009.1, forward strand.
CCACAGGATGACGATGATGACAAGTATCGTCGGGCCAGCAAGGGCGAGCGCGGTGCCGACGATAGCGATGGCACCGATGGGGGAGACGATCTGATCAATAAGATCAGGCGCTGAATCCATGATGGCCTGCGCGAACAACATACCGAGCCCCCAGCCGAGCGGCCAGAAGCAGATAGAGATCATGCCAATGTGGTACTTCACCCCCGTGTCCCTTGTTTGCTCAAAGACGAGCATGCCGAGGAAAATGGGCGCTGCGGCATTGCCGAGATAGATGGCGATGATCTGAATCTGAAAGCCGATCCAAAAACAGATGTACATGATCAAGGACATCAGGAGCATGATCCAGGCACCGATAAGCTGCGCGAAGTACTCAAACCATGTGAGCGGATCCAGAATGCCGAAGACGATGTCCGGGGCGCTGCCTGTGTCGAAAGGTGCTTCCCCGAAGCTGGTGCCGAAGTTCATCAGCATGCTGATGGGGTCCACGCCGAGGTCTTGTAGCAGATCATCGCCGAGAGCGGACTGAGTGGCGAGCATCCACTCACCGTAAAAAGGAGTGATGGTGATGATGATGCCGCTGACGAGGATGTGTCTCCAGATGGCTCCGATGTCCCCGGACATCATGCCTTTATAAACGTTCATGAGCAGTCCCGCAAAAATGAGGACAAACATGATGAGCTGCAGGAGATCACTGCAACGCAGGCACACGTCCGCCAGGTTGTCGTAAAAGAACGACATGTCGATGGAGGTCCAGTCGCCCATGGTCAGGTGGAATGCAGGTTCATCATGCGGGGTTTATGTTCAGGCATGGATCAGGGATCGGCGGTGCCGGTGCCCGCGCTGTCCGCCGGGGGCTTGGTGTTGTAGGTGCCCCACTTCAGGTTCGGCGCAAAGGAGCTGGTGGTATTCGCAGCTCCAGGCGTGGCCCCGGTCAGCCCCTTGTTTGGATCTCCGACGACGACTGGTGTTCGGGTCGTGGTTCCGCCTGTGCCAGCCGCCGGGGCGGCGCGTTTGTTGAACTCGACCTTCTTCTCCCTTTCCCCCTTGGTGATGATGCGGGAGGTGGTGAGCATCTCTTTTTCCATCATTTCCGCATCCGCCTGGGAGACGAGGATGATCTGGTTGCAGTCCTGCACCTGGCCGTTCAGCGCGGTGATCATGGTGCTGAGCTTGCTGATGCTGACGAGATCCTTGGTCTCGTTCATCTGCTCGGTGAGAAGCTGGATGGCTTCTTGAAGTTCTTTTTACGGGTTAATGCCGCATCACGTGCGGTGTTATAGTCCGTGATCTGCTTCATGACGGCGGAGTCCATCTTGTACTTTTCAGCATCACGCTGGACGACGGTGCCGTCGCGGCGGGTGATGGTTTCCCCAATGGCGGTCATGGTGCCAAAGGCATTGTCGTCAAAGACTTCGGAGCCAGTGAGTGCCTGAAACGCAAGGGCTCGGGTGGCGTTATCTTCCAGCTCCACGGTTGGCTTTCCAAGGCTGCTGGCGCCACTGTCGAGCGCGCTCTGAAGTCCTGCGGAGGGCGGGGCATCCGGGTCGCCCAGGGCCTTGAGCTGCTTGTCGGCAGTTTCGAGCTGTTTGTTCGCCGTTTCGAGGAGCTGGCTGATCTTGGCATCCAGGCCTGAGAGGGCGGTGTCGATGGTTGGAGCATTGACAACGGTGACCGGAGCTGGTGCGGACTGACCCATGGCAGTGACGGTCTGCATGACACTGCCAAGGGCGAGGAAGAGAACGTAAAGTTTCATGGGGTTAGTTTGTGTGCGGGGTTACTCGACGACTTCGATGACGACTTTCCGGGGCTCGACGAGGACGCCATCCGTGGTGACGTGCTCGGGGACGGGGACTTCATAATAGCGGCGCTGGAGATCGGCGGCTCCACCCGGGCGCTCAGCATCCCGCTTGAGCCAGTAGAGGTCCTTGATGGCATCGCTGCGGCCTTTGTTATAGCCGTCGAGATACTTCTGGCGGACCTCACGCTGCGCCATGCTGTCTCCGATCATGCCGACGGCACCGCCGGCGACGACACCCGTGATGAGGCCAGTGTTGTCTTCGAGGAAACCATTGTCTTCATCGTTGTTCCCGCTGCTGCTGGAACTGCTGCCGCTGCCGGATGACGAACTGCTGCTGTTGTTACTGTTGTTGTCGTCCTTGTTGAGAAAATTGTCCCCGACAAGGGCTCCGATGACGCCGCCGATGCCCGCACCGATGAGGCCTTTTTTCCAGCCGCCGCCGCTGCTCGCGGTGGTGCCGTCCGTGTTTGTGCTGGCGCAGGAGCTGAAGGTAAGGGCGCAGAGGCCGCTGAGGAGGATGAGACGTGGTGTTTTCATTTCTTCGACTTGGCTTGGCTGAGGATCATCTTGTAGGCGTCTCCGCCGAATTCCTTGAGCTGCTCGTTCTGCCGCTCAAAGGCTTCACCCGAGGTGGCGGAGGCGAGGATCATCTCCTTCGATGCCTGATGGCGGCCGACGGCGATGCGTGGGCGGCCGGTGGCCTCGTGGTAATAAACGAAGCTGCCATAAGGGTCGGTCTTCATCTCTGACGGATCAGGGAAGGTGGTCACTTGGCGCTTCGTCACGCTCGGGATGCGGAAGCCTTCACTCATGCTTTCGACATCCCGCTGATCGGGCTGCTTCAGCATGAACATGATGCGGGAGTTCCCCACTACGGAGGAGCGCACGGGGTGGTCTTTGATACGGCCAAACTGCTGGATGATGGAGAAGACCCAGCAGGAATACTTTCTCATGCGCTCATAGTACTCACGCGTGATGCGGTCCCCGTCCGGCATGGCGAGGAAGGCGGAGAGCTCCTCCAAAATGACGCGCTTCCGCGTGTTGCGCGGGCGGCTCATGATTTCTTTGCGCAGATCGTTGGTGATGAGGAAGGCAGCGACTGTGCGCAGCTCCTTGGCGCTCTCAGGGATGTAGCTGAGTTCGAAATGAACGACCTTGCCGCTTAGATCGACGTTGTTCACGCCATCAAGGATGGCCCCGTAACGGCCGCTGCGGCTCCAGGGTTCCAGAAGCATGCGCAGAAGGCCGAGATCATCGTGGGCTTTGCGCTGGCGGCTTTCGAGATTCAGGAGCTCGACGAACTGACTGTGCGTGGGCATGTCCTCGGGCTTCATGAGGGTGTATCCCATGCTCATGAGATCCCAAAGGCTGCCTGGATCATTGAGACAGTCTTCAATCCGGGCAGGATCAAGGGTGGCATGGCTCATGTCATTGGCCATGGGCTCGCCCTCCATCAGAGCAGAGCGGAAGTCCAGCCAGGCATCGGAGAGCACGGTGCCCTGGGGCAGGCGCTTGATGCGCCATTGATCTGCCAGCATCACACGCCGCGCAGATTCGAGGCGGCCTTCAGCATTGCGGTTCGCCCAGGTCTCGAACTGGTCGATGTAGAGTCGCTCGATCTGCTTGGCGAGCAGGGCTTGGCGGATGCGGTCTTTATCGACATCTGGCGGTGGGCCGGCCATGAGATGCGCCACAGCGGTGGCTCCTCCGAGTTGATCGGGGCTGAGCGGAAGTCCGCGTGTGTCGAAGTAATTGAATGTTAGGTTGCCGTTCGGCTGGACGATGATTGGCTTGCAACCGTAGAGCCGGGTGAAGAGGTTGTAGCTGAGACCTTCTTCGACGATGGCGGTGTAGTCGTAGTAAGGCGCGGTCTGGGTGAGAAGATCGATGGTGAAGACGGACTTCCCTGCCCCAGAGGCACCAAACATGATGCCGTGCTCGGGACGCATGGCTCCCTCTCTACCGACGAAGGTGGTGCAACCAACGAGAGCTCCGCGAGGACCATCGTAGATGGCCTCGGCTTCATCGAGATCTCCAGTGGGCGTGCTGGAGATGGGCAGCATGTCGGCGAGGTTTACGTCCTCGACGTAGAGCTTGAAGTCGTTGTAGTTCGCCCAGGTCCAGCCGGGCATGCAGAGCTGCCAGTAATTCCGCACGCTGGTGGGCAGCGTGGGTTCGTAGGACTGCGCACCGCCGAGCTTGAGGATGCTGTTGCGGATGGCGGAGAGCTTGCTGGCACAGGCGTCGGGATCACGATCCCAGACGCGGACGATGAGGTGCATGCGGTAGGGCACGACTTCATTGGTGCTGAGACGACGGACGCGGGTGCGGAGCTTTTGTAGCGTGGCTTCCAGAGACGGGGTGAGCTTGCCACGTTCGAGACGGGCGACCTTGCTCTCGGTGGCGAGTCGGTCTTTTTCGACATCGCCAGCCTCGATATTGCAGATGACCTGGTAGTCGAGAAAATCGAGCTGAGTGAGCGTGCGCATCATCCCGATGTAGGTGAATTTGGGCAGCGTCTTCACGACGCAGATACCCTGATAAAAACCATCCATCTTGAAGGCGGAGCTACCGCCGCGCAGCGGAGCAGCTTCGCTATTGAAGCACATCTCGGCGACGGTCTTACTGGGGTCGTAGATGTCGTCGAGCTTCAGCGCATCGTTCTCAAAGGCGCTGGGGTTGAAGTAGCGGTAGAAGGACTCGAAGTGGTCCATGTCAGACATGGGCATGATGCGTCCGCCGAGGCTGCCGAACTGCTGACGCAGGGCTTCTTCGAGTTCGCTCTGCTCGCGCTTGGCGGCCTGGAGTAGCTCTTCGTAGTATTGGCGGCCTCCGCCCATGGCCTTACCACCGACGCGGGAGGTGAAGTAGAACTGGAGATGCTCGCGGCGGAGCTTGTGATCTTTGATCTTTTGATCGTAGCGGCGGTAGCGCTCTTCCCGCTGACGTGTGGACCAGCGGTCCTGGGGAAGGGTTTCCGTCTTTTCGCGGTAGCGCTCGAGTTCCTTGCGGTAGTCACTGTCCACACTCCAGGCCACTTGGAGGCGCAGCTCGGGCCGGATCATGCGCAGCAGGACGCGGAGGTTGTCCTCCAAGGACATGAGCCAGGAGGCATCGGTATTTTCGGTGTCCGGCAGTTCGACGTTGTAGCCTCTGCCGATGCCGCCACCGCGCTGGAGGCCGCGGTAGATGATGAGATCCTCGTCGAGGTAGGAATTGATGAAGCGGGCCATCCTGGAGGTGGATCAAATGGGGTGGGAATCCTTGCTTTTCGGGTCCTCGATCCAGTCGAGGGCGAGCGGCTCGACCTGCTTAGGTGAGAAGTAGGAGCCGCCGGAGGCCTTGATGATGAGCCATTCACCCAGCTCGATGTCATAACTCGCAGGCTTTCCTTGCTTCAGACCGAAGACATAAAGTGAAACCAAGATGAGCGGGATGGAGGCGATGAGCATCGCCAACGGCATGTTGGCATCCTGCTCGCCTGCGAACTTACGGAACAGCAGCAGTGAAATGGTGAGCGCGCCCATGAAGAAGAGAGCATTCAGTCCCTCAAATCCGGCGATGCCCTGCTGGACCTCGCGGCCTTCGTTGGTCTCGTGGAGACGGATGCCTTGCTGATTTTCCATGGTGGTGGCTTGATTTTCCCAGTAGTGGGAGGTCTGGCAGGCCGACGCGATGGCCGGGCCTGCCAGAATCTGAAACTGACATCAGATGAGGACTTCGTGAGCCCTGAATAATCAGGGGGCCGCGCCGCCCATGTTGATCTGTTCGATGTTCTCAGAACCACCGCCGCTGTTGAACATAACCTTCACGATGATGAAGGAAAGGCCGCCGATACCGGCACCGACGAGCCCGTAGAGCACACGCTCTGTCTGTCCCATCATAAACATGACTGCGGCGAAGAGGAGACCGCCAAAGGCAAGCACGAGGCCAACCATGTTGAGGATGTTGACGATGCCGCTCATCTGACCAGCGAGTTCGGTTTCAGTCGTCTGTGCCAGAGGCATGGTGAAGCGCAGGATGTTTGCGCCGAAGGTGGAGATGGCGATGGGATTCATGGAGGAGTTCGTTTGTTTTTGGATGTGTCTGTCGTGGTAGCTCCCGGGCATGTTTGCCGTTTGCTGTCAGGGGTTAGCCGCCTGACTGAAGCGTGTGACAAACTTTTTTTCCGCAGGGCTTTCCGCGACCTCCTCCACCACTCTATCCTCAGACCACGAGCGCGTTTCTGAGCGCTGCCAGCTCATCATTGACGCTGTCTTCCGTGGGTGCGGACAGGGTGCTGGCCACGATCTCCTTCATGATCTCACGGAAGCGCTTGCGAAGCCGGGACACGGTCTTCCGCACGCTGTCATGAGTCATGCCCAGGCTCTTCGCCAATTCGGCATCATTGCCTGATCCTGCCTGAGATGGGTCCAACCGGGGCCGGAGCGCCTGAAAGACCGCCCCTTTGCCTGCATCATACTGCTCTTTAGCGAGCTGTTCGACGGCTGCCTCAATCACCCGCATCGCACACAGGCGCTGATAGTATGCCTCAGGGGTGCGGTGATCCACGGGATGAATGGCGATCTCATCTTCAGCCATGGATGCTTCGAGAGAGAGAAGCTCACGTCCACCGCCACGTTTGAGGGCCTGGTTCTGACGCTGCCAGTGTTTGATATGTCTGCCAAAGGCCGTGAGCAGGTAGTTGCGCATCCTGCCGAGGCCGGCATCGGCTGCGGTGAAGAGTTCCTTTTCCAAGACGAAGCCGAGAAAGCTCTGGGTGAGATCCTCCGAGTCCGCCGGGGAGATGCCCTGGTAGCGCGCATAGGAATAAAGGGGGCGCCAGTAGATCTTGCACAGCTCTGCCAGCGCCATCCTGCCCTGGACAAGATCTCCACCATCACGCAATGCGATGACGACACTCCAACGCGTCATCGGGAAAGCTCCATGCTGGGTCACTGATTTCATCATCCGTATTTACTCCTCACGGGCTTCCTTGAATGCAAGAAATGAGAAGTAACGAAGCCATGATTTTGTCTGTCACAATTTCTGTCTGACCGGCTAGCTGATGCAGTGCTCCATTGAGGCAGCACCTTCAGTTTGTCATGCCAGACGCCACACACCATCCAGAGGTTTCATCCGCCCCAAGCAAACCCGGCACGCCGACTTCAGACTCGGCTTTGGCCGGGCTGAATGCTCTGGCATTGATGGATGGCGTGCTCGGCGGCAGATCCGGTGACTGGGAGCCGCCTCCGCCGGAGAGTTTGGAGAATAGTTTTCCCGGATACTCGGGCTTCTGCTTTTTAGACCGAGGAGGCATGGGCGCTGTGTATGCCGCCACGCAGAGCTCACTGACGCGGCGTGTGGCCATCAAGATTCTTCCTCCCGAGTTGCTGGATGACGAGGGGTTCATGGAACGGTTCAAGCAGGAGGCCAATCTGCTGGCCAGACTCCAGCATCCTCACATCGTGGCGGTGTATGATTTTGGCGTCACCGATGAGGGGCACCACTACATCGTGATGGAGTATGTGGAGGGAGTGTCCCTTCAGGAAGTCCTCCGCCGGGACAAGATCACCACCCAGCGTGCTCTGACCATCACGGCTCAGGTCTGCGAGGCGCTGCATTACGCTCATGAGCGGGGCGTGATCCACCGTGACATCAAGCCGAGCAACATCCTCATCGATGAACGTGGGCTGGTGCGCGTGGCGGATTTTGGTCTGGCCAAGAGTTCTTCGGATGAGGATAAATCCCCTGGCAATCAGCGCACCAAGGCCTTCGTGGGCACCATCGGCTACGCGGCTCCAGAGCTGCATAGGAAAGGCAGCCTGATGGACAGGCGATCAGACATCTTCAGCCTCGGTGTCACGCTTTACGAGATGCTCACAGGCATGCTTCCCGTGGGTCTGTTTGATCCCCCTTCGAAGAAAGCCGGCAGTCCTGCCCATGTGGACAAAATCGTCCACCGCGCGCTCATGCAACAGCCTGAGGACCGCTACGCCACGGCGCAGCAGATGCGTGATGCGATCGCCACCTCACTTCTGCGCATGGGCACGCCGCTCGTGCAGCGGGCCATCATCAGCAAACCCATCACCTCCATGGTGACGTGTGTCATCGTGGGCATGGGTCTGATCTATCTGATAGATGCACTGAACAACCAGCTCATCATCGGACCTCAGGCCAGGGCGCGAGCCGCCATGCAGAGATCCTCCATCATGGATCCGACTCTCCCGGAAATGATGGTCCTCAGTAATGACTGGGCGGTGCTCAATCAGCGCAGGCGGTGGGAGGACGTGCAGGATGCGCTCAGGGACAAGCCTGAGTGGCAGTTTGCGGAGATCCACCACGAAAAGGAGCTCAGGGAGGTGATGGATTTGCTGGAGAAGCATTACATCGTCATGCCTGTCTGGCTGGCGGCAGAGTCAGCCAGCGATTGGGACAGCCCGTTTTCCTGGCTGTCAGGCCAACCCATGGACTATCAGCCCTGGATCGCTCCATCCTCGCCACATCTGCTGATCACCGAAATCCAGGCCAAGAATGAAAATAGCCTGTCTGTGGCCGGGGCAACTCCAGACTGGATCGAGGTCATGAACACGGGGCCCTCTCCGATCAATCTCACGGGCTACCATTTGAGACATTACATCGTGGAAGGAAACCGCCGATCAATGGCACAGGAATGGCTGGAACCTGCAAAACTGGCTTCAGGCGTGCCCCCACTCATTCAGCCAGGTGAGCGGCGTGTCATCCTCTGCTCCACGAACAAACTGGCAGACACTGGTGGCCATGCATTCTTCGGCTTCAGCCTCGAAGCCACGGCAGGCGGCCTGCACTGGTGTGACCCGAGAGGAAATGTCATCCAGCGCTTCGAAGTACCCTGGCGTGGATTCCCGGCGGATGCGGCCATCATTCAATCTGATGATGGAAAGAGCTGGGGCTGGACCAGCCGCGCCACTCCAGGAAAGCCGAACAGCCCCATCGAGGACTCCTTCCCAACTCCTGTGGAAGGCTCTCCGGAAAAGCTTGGACTCGTACTTCATCCCGCCTTTTCAGGGCGCTGGACTGGAAACCCCCAAAGGTATCCGAAACCCGCCCTGCTCCGCCGCAAAAGCCCGATGTGAGGCACTTTGCTGACCAAGAGAGGGTTCAGTGATCGCTTGCCACCGTTGACACCGTTGTTTTCGGCCGGGAACTGAAGGCCGCACGGTAGGCGGTGATCATCATGAGGAGACAAGCGACAAGGGACTTGGGTCCAAACATGATGGCATTGAAACCAGTAACCGGGATGAGTCTGGCATTCTTCCCGAAGATTGAATTCCATGGGATAAGTTTCTGCCAGATCTCCACCAAGGAACCGCTGGTCACCTCAAGCGCGGCCTGACCTGTGCCAAGAGTGCTTTGCTTCGCTTCGGGCGATGTCGGCGCGTCACCGATCCGACTGCCCGCTGAGGTGATAGCAGTCTCACTGACGGTTTCATACATATTCATGATGCCCGCCACCGTGAGCGAGTTCACGGAAACAATGCCGACCACCACTGCCAGTGCGGCAAACTGACCAAAACGCATGTCGTGACCATCACCCACCAGACGGAACATCCGCCCCACAGCATGGCCGAGGGCCAACGTGCCGCAGATGAAGAAGGGCCATCTGAAATTACATATAAAGCTGTAGGCGATGATGGTGACGAGAAGGCCCACGAGCGCCGCAATCACCGCAGCCAGAAGACTTGGTGCTTCGGGCATTTCTCTGGGATGAAGGTGCGTCGTCCCCACCGGGGCATCCACCAGGCGGGAGACAAACGCGTCACCATCGGGTGATGTTACCATGTTCAATGGCACCTCTGAATTTTCGGACACCTCGCTGCCATAAATCAGATTCAACGAGCCAGCCGTGATGACATCACCATCCACGAGCTTGGCGGTCGTCACAGGCTGACCGTTGATCAGCAGAGGGGACTGGACCTGGAGCTTGCGGATCGAGTGCCCCTGCCCCGTGCTGGTGATTTCGAAGTGCCACGGTGCCAGGCCCGCGATGCCCACGAACGGGACTTCAGCCATCGGGTCACTACCCACCCGCACCACCTTTTGTTGAAGGGAGGTGGCGAGGCCGCTTTCAGCAACGAGGCAGGCTGTCATGGCGCTAATTAGCCGCCCCTTGGAATCACGGGCAAATCCTCATTCATGACGGAAGTCGGTCTTCTCGTCACTGGAGCAAAGCTGGACTGATGCGCCGCACCTCAGTCTGGAATGGCCGATGGTCGCTCGAAGCTGATGCTCGTGGAGGTGGTGCCTGCGCTCTGGCCGGTGAGCTGCGGCACGATGCCGAATCCGGCACCGATGATGGCTCCCGAGGTCTCTGACAAAGGCGTCTGGCGCAGGAAACCGCTGAAGTTCACGAGGCGCTTCGTGCTTCCATCCATGAGATTAAAGCTGCCAACGAAGGCTCCGGTGGCCGCTGTGACGGTGACTTTGTAGCCGCTCGGGTTCGCAGGCGTCACGGCGGGCAGATTCACGCTGACGAGTCCTTTGCTGTCCATGCGCAGCAGTGTGGGGATGCTGGGGGTGAGCGCGCTGACGGCACTTTCAAACACGGGCTCGATGTCTCCCGTGCTATTCAGTACGAGACGCGTCGGCAGGGTGATGACTGTGGGTTTGGTGGCGGGTGGCAGCCAGGGATCCAGGGTGATGGCGCAAGCAGACTCCGGGATGCCATCGCGGTAGTTCGCGTCTTTGGTGGTTGGGACGGGGGCTGCTTTGGCCCAGTAGAGGTCAAGATTATCCGCGAGTGTGATGATGCCACGCCCTGGGAGATCGGGATGCTCCTGCGGCTCAAACCAGGCCGCGCAGTAGCTATCGAGACGACCTGTGTAAGGTGTCAGGTAAAGGCGGTAGCCTGCATCGGCATCTGGCAGCAGAGAGGCGGTGATCTTCGTGCCATCTGCAAGGGCACCGGCGAAGGTCATCTTGCCTTTGGCGTCGATGGCCGCCGTGGCGAAACCTGAGCCGGTGGGCTTTGGCAGCGCGCTCACGGTGGTATCCGGGGCAAAGATGAGGATGTAGGTACCCGCGTAGGTCACGGGTGGCTTGCCACTGTAGAGCTGAAGCTTTTTGCCTGAGGCGATGGTACCCAAAGTGACCGCAGGCTGCCCCCCCTCCTGACGCGTCACGGTGACTGAGAATTCCGCGTTCAGCGGGATGTCGATCCGAATGTTATAAACCACGGCCAGATCCCCTTTGCCGACGATGGCGCTGATGTCCGCCATGGCGTATTCAGAGCCGAAGTCGAGTCCGAGCGAGCCTTTAAAGGGCACCACGGCCGACTGCTTCGCGGTCGTGAGCTTGCCGGTCAGGTCACGGCTGCCTGCGGACACGGTGAATTCGATTTTCGCCGAGGGCAGGTTGGTATTCCCATCAGTCAAAATCGCCTCATACTGCCCAGCCCAGCTCTCGACCTTCAGGTTTCCGTTCACATAAACCAAAGCATAGTTGGCAGCCGCACCGCCTGCAGGAGTGATGGGGTAATCGCCACCAGGACTGGTGGTCGTGGCCTTCGTCGTGATGGTCGGTGCTTTGGTGAAGGCATTGCCCGCATGGTCACTGCCGAGGAAGCCGGAGTAGGCGAAGGTGAGCGGTGGGTTGATCTGACCGATGAACTTCCGTTTGTCATCGGCGACGACGAGGAGCGGTGCTTTGTTGACGACGAGGGTGCCGGTCTTTTTCAGAGTGCCTGAAACGGCCTCCACTGGGTAGCTGCCTGCGGCAGTGGGCGGCGTTGTGCCCTTGACCTTATTCACGGTGTAGAAAATGCTGTCCGCTGTGCCGCCGACGACATCGACGATGCGTGCATTGCCAGTGTAGGTCTGAATGAGATTGGTGAGCGTGAGAGAGGTGGCGGCGGGGCCGACTTTGATAGTCTGCTTCACGGGGATGGCGGGGAGGAAGTTCGCGTTTCCAGGCTGGGAGGCCGTGATCACGACACTGCCTGCCACGCCGGTTAGGGTGACCAAGTTACCCGCGATATTGGCGGGGCCGGAGATGGTGAAATCTACGGGCAGACCGGAGGTGGCAGCAGCGAAGACGGGGAAAGGACCTCATTCGCCGAGCGCGGAGACTGGGGACCAAACACGATGGTCTGCGGAAGCAGTGCGGGCGTGCCCTCAAAGACTTCGAAGCTCTGCTCGATGTCAGCAGTGGGATCGAAGTCGGCATTTCCCGGCTGGCTGGCGCGGATGGTGACGGTTCCGGTAGCGCCGTTAAGACTCAGCCGATTCCCACTCAGGGTGGCGGGGCCACCGAGCAAGGTATAGCTCACGGGCAGGCCTGAAGAAGTGGCGGCACTGAGGAAGAAGGGCGCGCTGGTGTTGGGGCGGTCGATCAGCGGGGCAAAGGTCAGGCTTTGGCTCTGCTTCGGCACGATGATGTCAATGGAGGCTACAGCGGGATCAAAGAGGGTATTCCCTGCCTGGGTGCCGGTGAGGACGATGGTTCCCGCGCCGGTGATGGTGAGTTTATTTCCCGCAAAGGTCGCTGGCCCACTGGTGACGGCGAGGGTGACTAGTAGCCCGGCAGATGAGGTGGCAGCGAGGGTGAAGACGTTTTGCCCAGGTGTGAAGGTAGGGTTCACCGGTGGCGTGATGGTGAGGCTCTGAGCCTTGGGGTCTGTGCCATTGAGCACGACGAACTTATTGCGGGTGTTGACGCCATCGCTGTACGTGAAGTTGCCGCCGATGAAGATACGTCCGTTTTTGTCCAGCTTGATGGTGTTGATGATATGCTGGCTGAATTTCGAGGTAATATCGAAAGCGGGGTCTTTTACCCCATCCGAGTCGGTGAGGAAGCAGGTGCCGTAAGCACCCGAGAGCAGTTTGCCGTTCACTTGTTGGGCGACTGCCCCGACTGCCCCGAATGCCAGGAAGTGTCCCGTCAGAGAATATGGAATAGTCGCCCCCGTGGCGGCATTGAAGCGCTTTACGCCATTGTTTGCACCCACCAGCAGACTGCCATCAGCGAGCTGAATGACGGAATAGACGATGGAGCTGAAATCGGTCGCAGGAAAGGCCACGAAGGCGTTGTCACGACTGCCGCTAGCAGAGATCTTGACGAGTCGGGCGAGCGGTTTGCCAGGCAGAGGTATGCCGACAGGAGTGGGCCAAGTGTTGCTGATACCACCGACATACATGGTGCCATTGCCGAGTCGGAGGATGGTGTGGACATCGTTGGAGGCACCCGAGGTGAAGCTGGTATCGAGCGTTCCATCGGCCTTCAGTTTGGCCATGCGTTTGACAGCAGCGGACGTGACCCCTCCGACGGTATTAAATTGGCCACCGATATAGACAGAGCCATCGCTAGTAGGTGCCAAGGCTAGCACACTGCCAGTCGGCCCTGAGGTGGAGGTGTCAAAGGCGGTGTCGATGGCAAAGGTGGCGGTCAGGCGTGCGACTTTCTTGCGCGGCACAGGCGTGCTTCCGTTGTAGAGATTATCGAAGTCACCCCCGATGAAGATGCGTCCTGAGGAGTCCACAGCTAAGGCGCGAACTCTGGAATCAGCCGTGGGGAAATTCGGGTCGATCGTGCCATTGCTGAGGATGCGCACGAGCTTGGAGCGGCTCTGGGCCGCCGTGCCCACGGGGATCGTCACGCTTTGGAATTCACCACCCACGATGAATGATCCATCTGACAGCGGGAGGACGGCATTCACTTCATTGTTGAAGGTGGGCCAGTTCCCTGGAGCCAGGTCATCGGGGCGGCCGGCCGCGTGGGTGAAAGCTGCCGTCAGGCTCAGGAAGGCTGCGAGGAGGAGTGCGGAGGAGTGTTTCAGCGCCATATCGTCAGAGGGGGGTCGGTGGCGACAGTAAGGCGAAAGCTGATTTTGGGAAGCGCATGATTGAATTCCTTTTTCTGCGCAAGTTTCCCGCCACCAGGCATCCACACATGGGAAAGAGGGCCGATGGTTCTTTATTGTCTGTGCCACCACACTCTGCGCCGCTAGCATCACCACGAAATCACATACCTCTCATGAAACAAATCACGACTCATCTTCTCATGGCAGCGCTGTTTCCCTGTGTCTCCGCGATGGCACAGCTCAAACCCATCAACGACGGGATCAGCAACACGCTGCTTATCAGCGAACGTGAAGGCAGCTACGCCAGCCAAGGCGGCAACAAGGCTACGGCGGAGTTTGGTGAGCCAAATGTCGGCGGCCAGCCGGCGAAACACACGGTCTGGTATCGCTATGTGGCACCGACAAACGGACGCTACATCGTCGAGATCCCGGACACTCAGGGCCTGCGCGCCGAGCTGCGCTATCCCGGCAATCCAGCCACCACGATCCCACTGCAAACTTTCGTCGATGGCACGAGCAACACTCTTTTCCCGAACACGGAAAAACTCTCCGTGGATCTAGATCGCGGTCAGACGGTGTATCTCGTGGTGGATGCAGCACAGCCCTTCGGCTTCTCCTGGCGCTTCGTGCAGGTGAATAACAATGACTGGCATGACGCCGAGTCCATCGTTGGCAGCAGCGGCACCATCGTGCGTGGCAATCGCGGAGCGACGAGTAACCTCAAGCAGATCGGTCTCGGCATCGTCGAACCCGCGATCTGGTTCGAGTGGACCGCACCGGGCACAGGCGACTACTACCTGGACCTCGTGGGCTCGCGGCAGTGGGATGGCACGACGTTTGATGGCTTTGGCATCAATATCTTCGATGGCAGCACGGGAGCTCCGGGCAATGTCGTTGGTTCGGCTTCCGGCAGCACTCTGGACAATTCCACCCGCGTGCCCATCTCTGCCACCGCGGGTCACGTCTATTACATCGCCTGCACCAGCGGAGCCACTGCGCCGGATAGTCAGATCTGGCTCTCTTGGTATCCGCAAAACAGCGCAGGCGCGCTGGCCTGGGCGCACAGTGAGCAGCGCGTGTCTGAGGCAGATGGCTCGGTGAACAGCCGCTTCTTCAAACTGCGCGGAGATGGCGATGGCAGCGTGCGTTTTATCGGAGAAACCGTCAGCGGCGTCACTGAGGCAACTGGCGGTGTGGACTACTCGATCCCCGCAGGTGCCGTGAATCTGCCCGTGGGCACTCGTTCAAGCGTGGGCCAGTTCCCCATTCTGCCGAATATCGAAGACGAAGCGCAGGAGGTCTTTGGCGTTGGCTTTACTGACATCACCGGCGGTTTCGGCATCGCGGATGGCACGAGCAACACGATCTTCATTAGCGAAGAGATCGACCAAGGTGCCTACAGCCTCACTTGGAATGAAGTGCGGGTGAAAGAAGGCCAAACCGCGTATATCGAGCTGCGTCGTCAACGCGCTGGAAATCGGCAGGTGGCCGTGGGCTGGCGTGTGAACTCAGGCACCTGCCGCGCGGGCATCGACATGCAGGCCATCTCCGGCACGGCCTATCTCGCGCCAGGGCAACTAACCACCAGCATCGCCGTGCCCGTTTATCAGGACCGTGCTTTCGAGGGACCGGAATACTTCAACGTCACGCTCACCGACAATCCCCAACTCGGAACGATCACCGATGGCACGAGCAACACGGTCGTGATTGTTGAAGATGATGACTTCTTCGTGCCACTGCCCGGCAGTTATTGTGGATTGCTCGACACCCAAGGCTGGGGTGCGCTGGTGAAATGCACCGTCACCGGCATCGGCGGAGCCAGCGGCACGGTGGACTACATGGGCACCAGCTATCGCTTCACGGGCAGCTTTGATGCTTATGGCCAACTCGTCGCCAGCTTTGCCCGGAACAACCGTCCTTCCATCGGCATGAGACTGCACTTTGCCGAAGGCTGGGCACGCTGCGCCGCATCCTTCCGTGATCCCGAGGGCGACTGGGCGGAGGGCTACGTCCGCTATCTGCCTTACAACGGCAAAACCAGCATCGCTCCCCAGGCAGGCAAATACACGCTGCTCTGCGAAGGCATCGGTGGTGGCTCCGTGCCAGTGCCAGTGGCTGGCACATCTGTTATCGGCACCGATGGCAGCGTGCGCTTCATCGGGCGCACGGCGGATGACCAGTCATTTACCTCCTCCAGCCGCATCGCTCAGTCTGATCCTGATGGCTTGGTCCGTGGCGAGTGCGCTTTCATGATCCCGCTCTATGGCAAAACCGGCAACCTTTACGGCAACTGCGACTTCGGCCTCGGACCCCAGCAACCCGGTGCTGAGAGCACCCTCGGCTGGCTGAAGCCCTGGCGCCCGAAAGATGCCATCTACCCTGCCCTGCCCTTCCAGAGCATCTCCTGCCGCGCCGTGCCCTTCACCCCTCCAGCCACAGGCCAGGCCGTGATCCCGCTCACCGACGGCAGCGTGCGCTTCCTGAACAGTGGCACCACGCTCGACGGCACCAGCAACACCGTGTTCATCTCCGAAACAAACAAAGTCACCTTTCCCAATGGCAACCCCCAGGACTGCTCCATCACCATCGATCCCAAGACCGGCTGGTTCAGCGGCAAGATCAAGCCCCCAGGCTCCACCAAGTTGATCAACTTCTACGGTGCCCTCCACCAAGGTGCTTATAACTACGGCCTCGGCTTCTTCCCCGGCAACCAACGCGCAGGCGAGGTGGTGATCGATGACTTTTGAGAGCGCTGTTTGACTTCCACTTTGCCTTCCACGAATTCAACAGCACCGCTTTCGGGCACCGCTAAGAATTACCCATCATGGAACTCACCACTGAATCTCTCATCCGCGATGCCCTGGCCGAGGACATCGGCCCCGGCGATGTCACAGCGACGTACTTTGTGCCTGAGGACATGGTTTCACGTGCAGTGATCGTGGCCCGCGAGCCGGGCGTCATGGCCGGGATGCAGATCGCGCAGCGGGTGTTTGAGCTGGTGGATGATCGTCTGCAAACCCAGGCGCTGAAGCTCGATGGACAGCCCTTTGTGAAAGGCGATGTCGTTTTGGAGATCAGTGGCCCGACGCGCGGCATCCTCACGGGTGAGCGCACGGCTCTGAATTTCCTCCAGCGCCTCTGCGGCATCGCCGCGCAAACGCGGCACTATGTCGAAGCGGTGCAGCCGCATCCAGTGGAAGTCTGGGACACACGCAAAACCACACCGGGCTGGCGCTTGATCGAGAAGGCGGCTGTAAAAGCTGGTGGTGGTACGAATCATCGCATGGGGCTCTATGATCACGTCATGGTGAAGGACAATCACATCGCCGCGAACGGCTCGAACGAGCAGCTCCAGGCAGCCATCGACCGCGTCCGCGCCGAGCGCCACGGCACACGCATCCAGCTCGAGTGCGACACCCTGGAGCAGATGGCCCGCTTCCTGAATCTGCGCGGTGTGGACATGCTGCTGCTGGACAACATGGGCTGCGAAAAACTCCGCGAAGCCGTGGCGATGAACGCCGGCAGGCTCTGGCTGGAAGCCAGCGGCGGCATCACGCTGGAGACGATCAATGCTGTGGCCGCCACCGGTGTGAACGCTATTTCTGTCGGCGCGCTGACGCACTCGTCCCGCGCGCTGGACCTCGGGCTGGATTTTGTCGCGGCTTGATGTTGCCACGATGTCGTGGTCAACTCCCCTGCCCCGCATGAATCTCCGACTTCTTCTTCCCGCCCTGCTGTTTCCTTGCCTCCCGATGGCTGCCCAGGAGAAGCCCGCCGGGGCTTTGGAGCAGCTCCCCGTGGGCAAGGCCGACCCGCTGCCGGATCACTCGCTGCTGCTCGGCAAAAAGGCGGCGGATGCCTTTGCCAAACGTGACTGGGACACGGCACGCACAGCCTACCAAGAGATGCTGAAGCTGGAGGGGAATAATGCTCTGGCCTGGGCAAATCTGGGAGCTGTGGAGCAGCAGTCAGGCCACGCAAAGGAGGCGGTGGAGTGCTTTGAAAAGTCGGTGCGCGTGAATCCGAGCCTGGCTCAATCCTGGAATGCACTGGGGCTGATCCACTCCTCGAAGGGTGACACCTATCTAGCGATTTCGGCCTTCACCCGAGCGATCCACGAAGATCCGACCGACGCACGAGCGCATAATTACCTGGCGATTGCGATGCAGTCCTTCGGCTGGAATGCCGCTGCGGAATCCGAGTTGCAGAGAGCCATCGAACTCAAGCCGGACTACGGCATCGCGCACTTCAATCTGGCGTTGCTGTATGTGGATCAGAAACCGCCGAGCATCGCGCTGGCCAAACGTGCCTATGCCAAGGCCCTGGCGCTCGGTGTGGAGAAGGACGAGGTGCTGGAGCGGAGGCTGAAGGAATGAGCTGGGATCTCCAGGCTCAGTGTGATGACTGGCGTGCGCAGGGCCTGTGGCGAGAACTCCGCCTGCTGGACTCGGCGCAGGGACCGGTGATCCGCGTCGATGGGCAGGAACTGATCAACTTTTCCTCCAATGACTACCTCGGCCTGGCGAACTGCGCCGACCTGCGGGCAGCCATGAAGGAGGGCGTGGATCTTTACGGAGCTGGCGCGGGTGCCTCGCGTCTCGTCTGCGGTACTCTACGTCCGCATCGCGAACTGGAGGAAGCACTGGCAGATTTCAAAGGCACTGAGGCGGCACTAACCTTCTCCAGTGGTTACGCGACGGCGCTGGGCACGATCCCGGCTCTCGTGAGCACAGGAGACACGGTCATTTTGGACAAGCTGTGCCATGCGAGTCTCGTCGATGCCGCAAGGCTGAGCGGAGCGACGATCCGCATTTTTCCACACAATCATCTCGGCAAGCTGGAGAAACTTTTGCAAAACGCACAGGGCCGTGTGCTCGTGGTTACGGAGTCCGTTTTCAGCATGGATGGGGATTGTTGCCCGCTGGCGGAGATCGTGGAACTGAAGGACCGGCATGGAGCTTGGCTGATGCTGGATGAAGCCCACGCCGTGGGTGTGCTCGGCCCGAATGGGCGTGGACTGGCCGCCGAGCTCGGCCTGGAAAGCCGAGTTGAGCTTCAGATGGGCACACTGAGCAAGTCACTGGGCTTGAGTGGTGGCTATCTGGCCGCCAGCAGGCAGGTCATTGGCTGGCTGATCAACCGGGCGCGCAGTCTGGTCTATTCCACCGCCACACCTCCCGCCATTGCCCACGCCGCGCTGGCGGCGCTAGCTTTGGTCCGGGGAGCGGCTGGAGATGAGCGTCGGAATCGCCTGCATGTGCGCTTGGGGCAACTCCGCCCCGGCGAGACACCCGCCAGCGCCATCGTGCCCTGGATCATCGGGAACGAGCAGGAGGCGATGCAAATGAGCGCCGACCTGCACGAGGCGGGCTTTTTGATCCCAGCCATCCGCTATCCCACCGTAGCCCGAGGCACGGCCAGATTGAGGGTGACCTTGTCTGCCGACCACACCGAAGAGCAGGTCGGCAAGTTGTTGACAGCATTCGGCCAGGCAGGCCTCCGTGGTGTCTCGGGTGAAAGATAGATTTTCGCAGCGGTCAGTCTGTTTTTCAGGAGTAATTCACAGGTTAT
>JBIKIA010000729.1:0-2606 GCA_044361885.1 Prosthecobacter sp.
TGGCATTCATGCGCGGATACAGCCCTTCCTCATCCCAGGGCTGGAGATAGATGACCGGGATGCGTTGGGCGAATGCCTCCAGCCCGGCGTAGGACTGGATGTTGAGCAGGAGGTCCACGTTGGGCAGATGATCGGACAAACGTTCCTCCGGTGTCAGAAACACCACGTTGGCCGGCGGCTTCAGGCTTTTGATGAACTCATCCTTAAGCCACAAGTTCATGTGGTGCTGCCCGCTCAGATGGAACGAGGACTCGGGACGTTCGCGCAGCGGATGATACTTGATCACAAAGTCATGTTCAGGCAGCTCCCGCGCCGCCTCGATCACACGCTGGTAGGCCCAAAGACTCAGCAAAGGCGAACTTCCCGCCACGATTCCCGAGTAATAAGTATCAGCGAGCAGCAGTTGGCGGCGCTTCCGTGATGGCGAGGGCATTTCATCCCGCGCACGCGGATGACGATGCGAGCGCACACGCACTAGCTGGGAGGCATTGATGCCCTTTTCCTGCGCCACTTCCCACTGCCGCATGTCATCGCACAAAACAAAGTCCGGCTTGAAGCACAGCCGTGGTTCGATGTGACAGTCGATCGTATAAACCGCCACAGGAATGCCCAACTCCTGCGCCGCCACTCCCCACAAAAACTCCTGCCGTCCACGCATGGAGCCGAGCAGCACACGAGTGGGACGGCCAGCCTTCATCGCCGCACGCGCCTGACGCAGCAGCAGGGCATGACGGGGGAAACGTTCACGGCTGAACCAGCGCCCCAGGTCCTCCAAAATCCAGTGGTCCGCCATCGGGTCATCTTGCTGGTGAGCATCCTTCCATGCCTTCCACCACGCCTCCCACCATTGACCATAAGCGGCGCGCTGTTGCTCCAATTCGTTCTTGTCGATGTCGGCAAAGCGCGGGCCGTTCACCCATCGCTCGGCTTGCTCGGAGCGCGCCACGATTCCCTCCAATCGCGGGTCAGCGCACCAGCATTCACCGGGCTGGGTGCTGGCGCTCAGGCGCAGTGTGGGTGCCGTCGTCTGCTGCGTGCGTTGCTGGGAGCGTGAGCGCTGCCACTTCCGCTTCAGCAGCCAGAACAGCGGCGGCTTCTCACGATCGACAGTCAGCACCTCCACCGGCACTCCGAGACTCTCACCGAGCTGACGGAAAGCCCGCAGGCTCACTCCCGCGCCCGGTGCCACGACGATGCGCTCCCACGGTCCCTGCCCCGCCAGCCTGCGCGCATATTCCAGGCACACCACATGCGGCCCCACGATCCGCCAGGCCTCGATGCTCATGCACGATGCCCGGAAGCTACGGCCCGTCTCCAGTCCAGGCACACTCGCATGATCTTCGAGAAACTGATCCAGCACATGATCCGTCCGCGCCTGCATCTCCGCAGCCTCCTGCTCCGGCAGCAAAGGCGGGATCGTCATCACCGACGAACACAGGCGGCGCAGCTCTTGAGGCAGAAAGCCATCCACTTCCAGGACCACCGTCCGGCTCCATTCAGACACCGTCTTCATGAGCTGCTTACGGCCAAAGGCACCCAGCACCAGCAGCGTCTTCGCCCCGGCGCTTTTCGGATCATCGTTCATCGCCAACATACAAATGGATAGGCTTTACGATTGCTTCCCGCGCAGCTTGCTCTTGAGGCGGTCCAGCTTGTGGGCAAAGCGCAGGATGCCCGACTCCCGCTCTGCCAGTTGGGACCGCACCAGCATCTTCACCAGCATCGGAGTCAGCTTGTCCTCCTCGGCTTCCGTCGCGGCACCTTCCACCGGTTCAGGGAAGAGCGACTCACCTTCTGGCAGATGGCTGAAGTAATCCCGCCGCACCGCTGCATTCGAGTCCGCACAGGCGGCCAGGATCTGGCGGCGCGAGTCCAGATCCAGGTACGAGTAGTTCTGCGAAAAGGGCTTCGGGCTGAGCTTTTGCAGCATCTTGCGCAGTTGCTTCTTCTCCGCCGCGTCGAACTGCGGATTGCACTTCCGCGCCAGTTCCAACGACTCGCGGGAATAACCCACGTTCGGCGTCGAGGCCGCGTTCTTCTCCGTCACGTCCTCCGGCTTGATACCCACGATCTCGCAGAAGTCGTGCAGCAGGCTCTCAGGCTTCGGATAAAAGTCCGAGTGGTAGCGCCTCACGATCATGTTCTCGCGGCCAAAGACGCCCGAGTAGGTCTCCAGCAGCCGGTGCCAGTTCATCCGCTCCGGCTGGATCTGCTGCAAAAAAGCCTGGAAGCTCAGCGAGCCGCCCTGATGGATCATCTGGGTGTACATCGACTCGATGAAGTCATCCTGACGGCGCAGATACACGATGATCTTCGGATCAAACTCCGCCGTGATGTCCCGCACACGCTCCGCCATCATCGCCGCATCGTCATAGCCGGACAAAGGCTCGCCGCTGAAGCGTTCGTTGCTCAGGAGATACTTCGTCGAGGCATCCGCCGTCTTGTGGGAATGGAAGAGCGCCACCAGCCGCTGCACATCCTCGGCACCCCAGGAGGCGCGGGAGATGTCCTCATGATAGAGCAGGCGGACCAGCCCTTTGGCACCGGACAGGAGAGCGCGCTGGATGGCGGTGGAGCCCGTCTTGTGCGTGCCGATGTGGATGAAG
>JBIKIA010000204.1:0-7979 GCA_044361885.1 Prosthecobacter sp.
CCGTGATGTCAGTCTTCCAGGGATACCGCGCATAGCCCATGCGCGGCATGGTGGGGGAGTTCACGCGGGGAACCGTGACGCTTGGAGTTGCAGCAGAAAGAGTGGCCTTTCCCTGAGTGGCGGCGGCAGCCCCCGTGGCGCTCACTTTCGGCAGGGACTGCGCCCAGCCAATACCCCCGAGTGCCAGGCACAAGGCTGGCAGCAATGCTGTGAAGCATGGGGTGGAGAGTTGGTTCATGCTTTCCGGGGGAGGGGCTGGAAATTTACTCGCACAACGGGTGCGGAGGCAATTTTAAAAAGATGGCAGGTTTCGCAAAAAGCCTGTTCGTCTGAAGGGTGGGGCAGGAGCTTGGCGGGCAGAATGAGATGCCAGAGGGACGCGAATGTTAAAAAACTTCCCGGATTGTGCCTGCATGAGATGGGGCGCTTCGCTCTTCTGGCCCTCCGCAGCACAGGCGCCTCTGCCTCCTCGTCAGAATCTCATCTCCGTATCCCCGCATAAACGTAGGAAGCTAAAACCCCTATCGTGGGCTGAAGACCGAAGGACAAACGAGCTCCTCCTTTCGCTCAATACCGCCTGACCACCGTGTCTGCTGGAGGACGGGACTCGTCTTTCTCGGGGAAGTCGAGCGTGTAGTGCAGGCCGCGGCTCTCATGGCGGCGGATGGCGCATTCGACGATGAGGGAGGCGGTCTCGACGAGGTTGCGCAGCTCCAGCAGTTCGCTGGTGATGCGGAAGTTCCAGTAAAACTCCTGCACCTCGCGCTTCAGATTGCGCAGCCGGGCAGCAGCGCGCTGGAGGCGCTTGCCGGTGCGGACGATGGAGACGTAGTCCCACATGAGGCGGCGGATCTCATCCCAGTTATGGTAAATCACGACGAGCTCGTCATTGTCCACGGCGGTGCCGCTTTGCCACGGCGGGATGGGATAGACCTGCTCGTGCTCTTTGCCGATGGGCATCTTTTTGATCATGTGCTCGATGGCGCGATGCGAGATGACGAGGCACTCGAGGAGGGAGTTGCTGGCGAGTCGGTTCGCGCCGTGGAGGCCTGTGCAGGCGACTTCGCCGACGGCGCAGAGGCCGCGGATGCGGGTGGCGCCATTGATGTCGGTGACGACGCCGCCGCACTGGTAATGCGCGGCGGGGACGACGGGGATGGGCTGCTTCGTGATGTCGATATCCACTTCGAGGCAGGCTTTGTGGATGTTCGGGAAGTGGCTGAGGATGAACTCGGCGGGACGGTGGGAGATGTCGAGATAGACGCAGGGGCCGCCGGTGCGCTTGATCTCATGGTCGATGGCGCGGGCGACGATGTCGCGCGGGGCGAGGGAGCCGCGCGGGTCGTAGTTCTGCATGAACTCTTTGCCATCGTTGCCGATGAGGCGCGCGCCTTCGCCGCGCATGGCCTCGGTGATGAGGAAGGAGCGCTTCTCAGGATGATACAGGCAGGTCGGGTGGAACTGGATGAACTCCATGTTTGCCACCGTGGCCCCAGCGCGCCAGGCCATGGCCACGCCGTCGCCAGTGGCGACTCGTGGGTTCGTCGTGTAAAGATAAACGCGCCCGCAACTGCCGGTGGCGAGCACGACGCGGTCCGAGCGCATGGTGAGCACCTCGCGGGTCTCTTCATTCAAAACATAGAGGCCGAGCACGCGGTCCTCGGAGACATAGCCGAGCTTGCCCGTGGTGATGAGGTCGATGGCGAAGTGGTTCTCGAGCAGCGTGATGTTTTCCTTCGTCCGCACGGCGGCGAGGAGCTTCTCCGTCATCTCACGGCCCGTGGCATCGGCGGCATGGAGGACGCGGCGGCGGGAGTGGCCGCCTTCTTTGGTGAGGTCGAACTCGAGGTGGCCATCGGAGGCCTCACGCTGATCGAAGTCCACGCCCCACTTCACCAGCTCTTCGACCCGCGCGGGCCCCTCGGTGACGATGACGCGGACGGCATCTTCATGGCAGAGGCCGGCCCCGGCGATGAGGGTGTCGCTGACATGCTGCTCGATGCTGTCCTGCTCGCTGGTGACGCAGGCGATGCCGCCCTGGGCCCAGTTGGAGTTCGAGTCGAGCGCGCCGCGCTTCGTGATGAGAGCCACGCGGCCATGCTCGCAGGCATGAAGGGCGGAGCTGAGACCTGCGGCACCGCTGCCGATGATGATAAAATCGAACTCGATCATGGATGGAGAGGTCAGGAGTAAAGCAGGTTGCAGGGAAACGTCTCGAAAATGTTACGATGGCAGTATTGATACGATGCCGTCTTGACGGGCAATCCAGCTTCGTGCGAGATTCTCACCAGCCCCCCAATGCCACGCACCTCCACCGTCACCCTCTGCTCCTTCTGCGGCAAAAGCCACGCGGAGGTGCGCAAACTCGTCGCCGGCCCGGGCGTGTACATTTGCGACAACTGCATCGGCGTTTGCAAAAGCATCCTCGACCGCGAGTCGGCGCAGGAGACGGACAATGCGGGTGGGCTGAACGTGCCGCGTCCCGCTGAAATCCGTGCCACACTCGATGAACATGTCATCGGGCAGGATCAGGCGAAGAAGGTGCTCAGCGTGGCGGTACACAATCATTACAAGCGCATCCTCCACTCGCGCCAGCAGGCGATGAAGAAGGATCAGCCACGCAAGATGAACGACCCGAACGATGTCGATATCGAGAAGAGCAACGTGCTCCTCCTCGGTCCGACCGGCTGCGGCAAGACACTACTCGCCCGCACTTTGGCGAAGATCCTGAATGTGCCCTTCAGCATCGCAGATGCGACCACTTTGACAGAAGCCGGCTATGTCGGTGAAGACGTGGAGAACATCATCCTCCGTCTGCTCCAGGCCGCTGACTTCGATGTCGCCCGCGCGGAGATCGGCATTATTTACATCGACGAGATCGACAAGATCGGCCGCACCACCGGCAATGTGAGCATCACGCGCGATGTCTCCGGCGAAGGCGTGCAGCAAGCGCTGCTGAAGATCATCGAAGGCACCGTGTGCAATGTGCCGCCGCAGGGTGGCCGCAAGCATCCGCAGCAGGAGTACATTCAGGTGAACACGGAGAACATCCTCTTCATCGTCGGAGGTGCCTTTGTTGGGCTCGATCAGATCATCAAGCGTCGCAAAGGCAGCCGCACGATGGGCTTCGTCGGCGGGGTGATGGAAAAGGAAGCGGACAAAGACGAGACGCTCAAGCAAGTGGAGCCCGAGGATCTCATCAGCTTCGGCTTGATCCCCGAATTCATCGGACGCCTGCCCATCATCTGTGCGCTGCGTGAACTCACCGAGGCCGAGCTTGTGCGCATTATCACCGAGCCGAAGAACGCGCTGCTCAAGCAATACGCGAAGCTGCTCAACATGGAAGGTGTGGACCTGAACGTGAACAAGGAAGGCCTGCTCGCCATCGCCCGCGAAGCCGTGAAGCGCGGCACCGGTGCGCGCGGCCTGCGCAGCATCTTCGAGCGCATCATGCTCGATGTGATGTATGACGTGCCCAGCCGCGTGGATGTCCGCTCTGTCTCGATCAACGAAGCTGTTGTCAAAGGCGAGCGCCCGCCCATCGTGAAGAAGCGCATCGAGCGGAATGCCGCGTGAGGGGCGGTTTGTAGTTCGGGCTCCAGCCCGTGCCTGAGAATCAAGCACCGACACGGGCTGAAGCCCGAACTACGAACGCTCAATTCAGATACCGGAATTCCGCGCTAGCAAAGAGGCTCTGGCAGAAGGCGGAGAGGGCGGCTTTTTGGGCGTAGTCTTTGGCTTCTTTGGTTTGCTTGCCGTTGGCGGCTTGGTCGGGGAAGCGGGTCCAGAAGTCCTTGATGGCGGCCAGCTCGGTGGCGGTGGGTGAGCGGGCAAAGCAGAGCTGGTAGGCGTGGGTCAGGCGTTCGATGGGGGTGCCCTGGAACTCGCCGATGCGTTTGGCGAAAGCATCGGCGGCGCTGATGGCCTGTGGGTTGTTCATGAGGAAGAGGCTCTGGCTGGGGACGTTCGTGCTGTCCCGCTCGCTGGTGACGAGGCTGGCATCGGGGAAGTCGAAGGTGCTGAGGACTTCGGGGATCTGATCGCGGATGATGGGCAGGTAGATGCTGCGGTAGTTGTAGGGCTTCGTCTGCAAGGTGCGGGCCATGTTGAGCATGCCTTCGCGGCCTTCTCCGGCACGGGCGACGGGGGAGCCATCGACGGGATAAAAGTCGAGCACGCCGCCCACGAAGAGCATGGCATCGCGGATGGCTTCGGCATCGAGGCGGCGCTGGCTCATGCGCCAGTGCTGTTTGTTTTCGGGATCGATGGCGTAGTTCGCAGCATCGTAGCTGGAGCCCATTTGATAAGAGCGGCTGAGCATGATCTCGCGGATGAGGGCTTTGATGGACCAGCCTTTGTCCATGAAGGTGAGGGCGAGGTGATCGAGCAGCTCGGGGTGGCTGGGCCTCTGGCCCATGATGCCAAAATTGTCAGGCGTGGCGACGATGCCGCTGCCGGTGAGTTTGAGCCAGACGCGGTTCGCCATGACACGGGCGGTGAGGGGATTGTCTTTGGAGGCGATGAACCAAGCGAGGTCGAGACGGCCGCTCCCGGTGCTGATGTTCAGCGGCTCGCCTTTGGCACAAAGCACCTCGACGAGGCCACGAGGGACGACTTCGCCGGGCTGTTTGATATCGCCACGGATGAGGATGTTGGTGTTGGCGGGGCTTTCTTTGTCGAGCGTGCCCATAGCGAGGGTTCGTGGGCTGCCATCGGTGAAAAAGAGATCGAGATCGGCCTTCACGGATTCTGCGCGATCAAAGGAACTGCGTATGCGGAGGAAGTTGGCGGCGTTTTGCTGGTTCCGCTGTTCGGCGCTGGAACGACGGACTTGCTCACGGATGTCCTCGGCGGTCTGCACGGCCTCATCGTGATTCTTTTTCAGCTTGGCATACTCGCTCGCAGAGATGGCTGCGAGGGCGGATGGCATGTCAGCTCCACGATCAAGCTCGATGAGGGTGCTGGTGTTGACGTTTTGGAGCTGGCTGTAGGTGCCGAAGAGGGTGTCGCTGCTGAGGAAGATGCCGGCGAGGGCGTAATAGTCGCGCTGGGTGACGGGGTCGAATTTGTGGTCGTGGCAGCGGGCGCAGGCGAGCGTGAGGCCGAGCATGGCTTGGGAGACGGCGTCGATTTGTTCATCAACGAGGTCCATGGCGAACTGTCGTTTGTCGCGGTTGTTGTGACCTTTGCTGCCGATGGCGAGGAAGCCGGTGGCGACGATCTTTTCGGCCTGATCATGCTTGGTCTCGAACTTCATGAGATCGCCCGCGAGCTGCTCTTTGAGGAACTGGTCATAAGGTTTGTCGCGGTTGAAGGACTCGATGACGTAGTCGCGGTAACGCCAGGCGTGGGGGTAGAGCACGTTGACTTCCTTGCCGCTGCTTTCGGCGTAGCGGGAGATGTCTAACCAGTGGCGGCCCCAGCGCTCGCCGAAGCGGTGGGAGTCGAGATACTGATCGATGACGCGCTTCACGGCATCGGGGGAGGTATCAGCGAGGAAGGCCTTCACTTCATCCGGCGTGGGAGGCAGGCCGGTGAGGTCGTAGGCGATGCGGCGGATGAGCGTGGGGCGGTCGGCATCCTTCACGGGGTGCAGGCCGGCTTTCTCGATGCCGACGAGGACGAAGGTGTCGATGTCGGTCTTGGCCCAGCCTTCAGTTTTCACGGCGGGGAGGTCGTGCTTCACGGGCTTTTGGAAGGCCCAGTGCTTGCGGCCTTCGTCCATGTCGATCTGGCGTTTGCCGCCGGTGGCATTGGCGACTGCTGTTTGCTCGCGGGGATCAGGCGCGCCCATCTCGATCCACTTCTTGAAATTGGCGATGACGTCGGCGGGCAGTTTGTTTTTTGGCGGCATTTGCATGTCGTCATTGGCCCAGGTGATGGCTTCGTAGATGGAGCTCTCGGCGAGGTTTCCCGGAGTGACGCCGGGGTGGCCGGATTCACCGCCGAGCAGAGTAGCCTGCTTCGTGTCCAGCGTGAGGCCACCTTTGACCTTCTCAGACTCGGACGAGTGGCATTTGTAGCAATGCTCGATCAGCGCGGGGCGGATGTTCTTCTCGAAGAAGTTGAGCTGATCCGCTGAGATGCCTGCGTGGGCGGTGGGGGACCCGTCATCGGCCGCGAACATGGCAGCGGGCAGGAGCAGAATGGAAACGAGAGCCTTCATGGGTGATGCCGCCTGAAACCCTGCGTGCAGTGGAAGGTTGCACTCCACAAAAAAGGCCTGCGAACCGAAGTCCGCAGGCCGGGGAATGAACGAGGTCGCGAGTGATTACTTCGCTGGCTTCCAGTCCTTCACGAAGATGAGGCAGGCGGTGATCTCGGGCACGCTGGTTTCCCAGTTGTGCTCGTATTCGCAATGGAGCGGGCCGGGATAACCCTGCGCGTGGTATTCAGCGAGGATGCCGGCGATGTTGCTCTTGCCCTGGCCGAAAGGCAGGTCGTGGGCTTTAACATTGCCGAACTCGGTGAGGTCCTTCATGTGGCTGTCGAAGATGCGGCCTTTGAGAATCTTGATGCAATCGACGGGATCGAGTCCGCTGCGGACCCAGTGACCGACGTCTGCGCAGGCACCGAGGCGTGGGTCACGATTTTTGACGAGGTCGAGCACGTAGTTCGGGTCCCAGAAAAGGTAGGCGCGATCCAGGGGGCGCTTCGGATGGTTGTGGATGGCCATCTTGATGTCGAATTCCTTCACCAGTGCCTCGATGCCGTCCATGCCAGCCACGTCGGGCTCGGAGATGACGATGCCGATGCCCATGGTTTTGCAAAACTCGAAGACCTTGCGGTCAGCAGCGGCATCTTTGCCGAGCTTGATGACGCCGAAGCCGACGGGGGTCAGGCCTTTTTCAGCGAGCTTGGCTTTGACGGCGGCGATCATCTCGGGCGTGGCGTTCTGGTCCCACTTGGCTTTGTCGTCATACTTCTGGCCGGGATAGAACTCGATGGTCTTGCCGCCCGCGATGGCTGTCTTGTCGATGGCTTCGAAGACAGTGTACATGCGGAAACTGTAAGCCTGGCAGCCGGCGAAGAATTCTCCGACTTTGGCGGTTTGGGGAATCTCGGCGGCGAAACAGGTCGCTGCGAGGAAGGAGAGGAGGAGCAGGGCTTTCTTCATGGGGTTGTGAGGGCGGTTTGAACGAGTGCCGCTGGGAGCGCCTTACATCACGGAGGAGATAAACTCCAGCACGCGTCTCTCCGACCAGGGCTGCAAGCCAGCACGGAAGTCCTGAAAGCCGACATGGCCGCCGTGCTCGGGGGCTTCCAGATGGAGGAATGGGCTGCCATGGGCCAGCTCTTCGGGGAAGGAGGGCAGACAGAGCAGCGGATCGTTTCGCGCATTCAGCAGCAGCGTCGGCACGGCGATTTTCTCCAGATGTGGCAGCGAACTGGCACGCGCCCAGTAGTCCGCCGCATCGGCAAAACCATGCAGCGGGGCGGTGATGCGTTCATCGAACTCCCGCAGCGTGCGCACGGCGGCGATGCCATCCTTGCCCGCGAGCATCTCGCGGAGGTCGGGATAGCGATGGCCTTTCGCGAGCACCTTGGCTTTCAGCGAGTGCAGGAAGCGCTGCTGATACAGGCGGTTGGTCTTCTTTTCGTCCAAAGCCAGGGCGCTGGAGGCGAGGTCCACGGGTCCTGAAATGGCGACGACGGCACGGATGGCTGGATGCGCGGGAGCCTCGCCCACGCATTTCAGACTTAGGTTAGCCCCGAGGCTGAAACCCACGAGCACGATGTTCTGAAATGAAGCTGCTGCGTGCTCGATGACGAGCCGGAGATCACCCGACTCACCGCTGTGGTAGAAGCGTCGGAGATTGTTTTCGATGCCGCCGCAGCCGCGATAATTCCACGCCAGCACTTCCCAGCCCTCGGCGGCGAGGCTTTGGGCCATGCTACGGATGTAAACAGCTTCCGTGGAGCCTTCGAGGCCGTGCGAAAGGATGGCGAGACGCGATGTTTCTGGCTTCGACTTGGCC
>JBIKIA010000174.1:0-8887 GCA_044361885.1 Prosthecobacter sp.
GAACCAACTCTGGAACCCCCACGGCGTCAAAGCCCTCACCGACCACCTCATCAAGACCGAGCACATCGACACCTCCCGCGTCTATCTCACCGGCCTCAGCATGGGCGGCTTCGGCGCTTGGGAGACCGCCTTCGAATATCCTGACACTTACGCCGCCATCGCCCCCATCTGCGGCGGCGCAGGCGTACGCTGGGTCACCGCCTCACGCCTCAAACACCTCCCCGCCTGGATCTTCCATGGCGATAAAGACAGTGCCGTCCCCGTCGAGAACAGCCACAAGATCCACGACGCCCTCCAGAAGATCGGCGCGCCCGTGAAGCTCACCATCTACCCCGGTGTCGGCCACGACTCCTGGACCCAGACCTACGACAACCCCGAGTTCTGGGCTTGGCTCTTCGCGCAGAAGAAGGCGCCCTGAGATTCCTTCTTCCGGCAGCACGATTTTTAAAAGTCGTCAGAGGGCGCGAATTGTAGCCTCGTTCTACCACAGAGCGCAGGAGACGGCACATCGCTCAGGCGGAGCGCAAGGCACCTGCGCTGGAATACGTTTAAGCCTGCCCACCTGACCGGGCTGCCATGAAACGACTCCTCCTGCCGCTCCTCGCCTTCACCGCCGCCCTTCATGCTCAGCTCCCAGGCACCCTGCCGCTAGAGCCCAACTCGGACTTCTCCGCCACGATGGTGGCCGGGATCGACAAGATGGCGCTGCGGCTGATCGAGCAATCAAAGGCGGGCCGCAAGCCGACGCGGGAGAAGCTGAAGGCGGCGCTGGGCATGGTGGATGAACGTGTGCCGGTGACGGCGCTGGAGCTGGTGGGGGACACGTCAGCCCCTGCTCTGCTGTTGGAGAATGAGCTGTGCCGAGTGTTCCGCGTGCGCTGGCCGGTCTTTGACGGGGTGCATGGGGAGGGGATCTATGTGCAGCCGAAGCGGAGGCCGAACGCGCGGGTGATCTATCTGCCGGATGCGGACGGCACGCCTGAGAAGCTGGTGGACGAGTGGCTACTTACGACGGGCTGTGAGGTCATCATCCCGGCGCTGGTGAGCCGTGGGACGGAGTTTAGCACGAATGAGACGTTTGCCGTGAAGACGAACGTGCCGCACCGGGAGTGGGTTTACCGCCAGAGCTATGAACTGGGCCGCCACCTCATCGGCTACGAGGTGCAGAAGGCGCTGGCGGTGGTGGACTGGTATAAGTCACAGCCGGAGCAGGTGCCAGTGCTGATCGCCGGCGTGGGGGAGGGAGCGATGCAGGCAATGCACGCGGCGGCTATCGACGAGCGGATCGACTGTGTGTACTCGATGGGCTACTTCGCGCCGCGTGAGAGCCTGTGGCAGGAACCGATCGAGAGGAATGTCTTCGGCCTGCTGCGCGACTTTGGTGATGCGGAGGTGGCGGGCCTGATCGCGCCGCGTCCTCTGGTGCTGCAGCACTTGTTCTATCCGAACTACGTCGTCAAGATGGAGGCGTCCCAAGGCGTTCGCGCCATCGCCGCGCCGGGAAAGCTCGCTGCACCAGATGTGGCGGCCTTCAATGCTGAGATCGCCCGGACAAAGAGTCTCGCGCCGACGAGCCTCCTCCTCGCAGCCACGCAGGAGACGAACAATGAGCAGATCATCCGCCATCTGCTGCCCCAGGCAGCCGCCGACGCGGCACTGAAGTCGCTGAAGATCACGGGAGCCGTCATCAGCCTGAAGCCAGATCCGACACGCCAGAAGCGGCTGGTGCGCGAGCTGGAGGCCTTTACCCAACGCCTCCTGGTGACCACAGAGATGGAACGCAAAGAGCAGTTCTGGAACAAGCTGCCGCTCAAATCCCTGTCCGAGTATGAAGCACACACGGCACCCGAACGTGAGCGCTTCTGGAACGAGGTCATCGGCCGCCTGCCGGACCCGAACCTGCCAGTGAACGCGAAGAGCCGACTCGTGCGGGAGACGGACAAGGTGCGCATCTATGAGGTGACAATGGATGTGTGGGAGGATGTCTTTGCCTGGGGCTGGCTCTGCCTGCCGAAAGACCTGAAACCGGGAGAGAAACGGCCTGTCGTGGTTTGTCAGCACGGCCTGGAGGGCATACCGGAAGACACGATCAACGATGATCCACAAGCGAAGGGCTTCGGCCCCTATCAGGCATTCACGCTGCGGCTGGCGGAGCAGGGCTATGTGACTTTTGCGCCGCACAATCCGTATCGCGGGATGCACGCCTTCCGCACTTTGCAGCGGAAGCTCAACCCACTGGGGCTGACTCTTTACAGTGTGATCAACGGGCAGCATCAGCGCATCCTCGAATGGCTGAAATCCCAGTCATGGACCCAAACGGAGAAGATCGCCTTTTACGGCCTGAGCTACGGAGGCAAGAGCGCGATGCGAACCCCCGCC
The DNA here is from genome assembly GCA_044361885.1 of Prosthecobacter sp. GTDB lineage: Bacteria > Verrucomicrobiota > Verrucomicrobiia > Verrucomicrobiales > Verrucomicrobiaceae > Prosthecobacter. The sequence goes on from JBIKIA010000174.1 coordinate 2,380, forward strand.
GTACTGAAGGACTACTGCCTGAGCATCTGCAGCGGAGACTTCAACGAATGGGTGCGCAAGTGCGTGAGCACGGACATGCCGATGAACTACACACACACGCACGAATACGAGATCTGGGAGTGGAACATGGGCCGCACCTTTAATTATGCCGAGATGGCGGCGCTGATCGCCCCGAGGCCCTTCATGGTGGAGCGCGGACACAACGACGGCGTAGGCAACGATGAATGGGTGAACTACGAGTTCGCCAAGGTTCGCCGACTTTATAACAAACTCGGCATCGGCGACCGCACAACGATCGAGCACTTCGACGCCGGGCACATGATCCACGGCGTGGGGACGTATCAGTTCCTGAAGGAGAAGCTAAAAAGATGACAGCATTGGGCTTCAAAGCCGCAGGAATGCCCGCTGCCGGTAAAGCCAGAAGCAGAGCAACCACAGGACGGCAAGCACGCTGCATTTTTCAATGACTGGCCCCCAAGCTGAAGCGAACAAGCTGGCCATGCCGTGCTTGGCGAGTTGCTGGCTGATCCAGCCTGCACTGAGGCTGTGCATGACGTAAATGAAGATGCTGTTCATACCGACGACGACGAGCGGAAACACAATGCGCCGCTGCCCGGCGATCTCGACGAGCCAGTAAAAGAAGGCCAGTATGAGCAGCACCCAGCCACCGCTGAGGATGGCCCAGGAAGGCGTCCAGATACGCTTCACCACAGGGCAGGCCACATAACCGAGGACAGTTCCGATGAGCAGACAAACGATGCCAGCAGCGAGCAGTCGCCCAAATTTATGCCCATGCGAATGCCTGCCATTCAGAAGAAAGTGCCCCGTGATGCCCCCCCCAAGCATCGTGGCCAGTGCGGGAACGAAATTCAGCGTCTGGTAGCCGCCCGCGTTGGAAGTGAAAGGTTCGGAACGAGGAAGAAGATTTAACAACCAGCGATCCATCTCGGCTGCGGCATTGGTATGAATGTTCCAGTGGGCAAAGAATCCGTCGAGAAAGCCCTCAGCAGGCGGCTTCGCACTCTGAAATGCGGCAAGCTGGTCGGGAGTGGGCAGTGGATGCTGATAAAACCAGAACCAGTCCCCCGCCAGGATGAGCAGGATGGCTGCCAAGCAGTACTCCCAGCCCATCCCGGAGATCAGAACAAGGAAAACGTATCCCAGCCCGATCTGGGCAAGCACATTGGTGAAAACCCAATTCGTCATCACATCCTTCCCATGGGTGCTCAGGAGCACGGCCAGTAGAACCAGGCTGATGGAACGGATCAGAGCATGCCAGCCAAGCCTAAAAAAGCCCTGCCCTTCATTGCGGCGGCGCACCACTGAAAGCGGAACGGCAACACCAACCATGAACATAAAACTGGGCTGAATCAGATCCCAAAGAGCACATCCCTGCCAGGGAACATGTGAAACCTGATACTTGATCTGCCCCCACCACCATGAGTCAGGATTGGCCGCTGCCATTTGAGCCAAACCGAAGCCAGAAGAGGCCATGAGCAGCATGACGAAGCCACGAAAAGCATCTAGGGAGACCAAGCGTTGATTGGGTTGCATCCGATTCTAACGCTCTGACCAAGACGGGCTTTGCCAGCGGCGTGTGATCTGGTGCATAAAAAAACCGTTCGACCACCCCTGACCGAACGGTTTTGAATTGAGTTACCTGATGGGGTTGAGATGCTATTTTTCTACCCAGCGGACAGCTTCCATGAGAAGTTCACGAGCAGAGTCGAGGCCGAGTTTTTGACGGATGTTTGCCTTATGGGCATCCACGGTTTTGGAACTAAGCGTCAGCTTTTCAGCGATACCGTGGGAATCCATGCCACGGCCCACCATCTCGAAGATCTCGAGCTGTCGATCGCTAAGGAGGCGCCCTGGCTCGCCACGAGCCGAACTACCACGCAGGCTGCCACCAGTGACGATGCTGGAAAGCAGATTCGCACTGAAGAAGAAGCCACCACTGAGCACCTGCCGAATGGCAAGTGTAATGCGATTGCCAGGCTCGTTCTTCATCATGTAGCCCATCGCACCTGCACGAAGGCAGCGCTCGGCATAGGCGTTTTCATCGTGCATGGAGAATACAAGCAGCAGCACTCCTGGGCATGCTTGCTTGATCTTTTTGATGCTGTCGATTCCATTTCTGTCCTTGATATTAAAATCAAAGATGAGGATCGTTGGCTTGTGTTTGGTAATCTCAGAGATTGCAACATCTTCGTCACTTGATGTGCCTACGACTTCGATATCTTCTAGACCATCTAGGATTTTTTTCAAACCCTCGATCACAACGGGGTGCTCATCGAGGATGTAGATTTTATGTTTCACGGTAGGTATTGGGTGCTGTGTGTGTGTTTTTGCGGTTGGGGTGGAAAGCGGCTAAGTTAAAGAATGTGTGGATCAGGAGAAATTCCTCATGATATTAACGAATATGAACCAGCCTTGGGTCAAGGTGTTCATTTATCCAATTAAGGAATTCACAGGATAACGAGAGCAACATAGAGCATAAGAGCAGATAAGGTCAAAATTGTTGGGTTACCCCATTTATTCCAAACAGAATTTTGTGCCTTTTGTCCTTTTGGCATAAAAGCCATTTTGTGGCTAAATATTATCAATTTCGACTCTTGTGGACAGCAAACATCTTCATTTTGTAAGCCTTACTAATACTGAAATTTTGCCGTACTTGGATTCTCTTGGCAATTTGCGTCTGCGAATCTTTCACGAGTACCCTTATCTCTATGAAGGAACCGTCGAAGATGAGCGAGAATATCTCAGCACCTATGTGAAGGCTCCCAGCAGCCTCATTGTCCTAGCTATCGCTGGAAAAGAGATTGTCGGAGCTACGACTTGTGTGAGCATGATTGAAAGTGATGCATCCTTTCGATCATGCTTTGAAAAGGCATCTCTCCCGACTGAGAACATTTGCTACTTAGGAGAGTCTGTCCTCCTTCCCGAATATCGCGGGCGTGGCATTGGTAAAATCTTTTTCCAAAAGCGCCTGGAACATGCTTGGCAACTGAGGTCCACAACCGCAGCATTTTGCTCTGTGGAGAGGCCGATAAATCATCCTTTGCGACCAGCCGTCTATCGGCCACTGGATGGGTTCTGGGAATCACTCGGCTTTCAAAAACATCCTGAGCTACAGGCCCAGTTTGTCTGGAGAGAAGTAGGCGAAGCCACGGAATCCCCAAAAACACTCACCTTCTGGCTCAAGTGCCTCGATTAATTCCATCATGTCGAATTCCCTGACACTTGATTTAATCACCTTCGATCCCGGCGGGGACTTTACTAGCGCCATGGAGTTCGCCGAGAGGGTCATCTCCACCGTGGAAAGGTCATGGGAAAGCGGTGCCGATCTAGTGCTACTGCCAGAGTTCATGTGGCTGGGCATGTCTCCTCACCTTGCCGTGGCCCCATCGGAACCCCTCCGAAATGTGGCGGAATACTTCTGGAAGGAGCTGCTCCCCATTCTTCAAGAGCGCTTCTCGGCCCCCGGAAAGGCAGTCGTGTTGGGCACTGTGCCTTTCATATTGCCAGACAGCCAGATTCATAATCGAGCGGTGATCTTCGCAGACGGACAGATGTTTCACCAAGATAAGCTGCACCTGACTCCTTGGGAAAATGCCTTTTCACCAGGTGAAGAACTGCGCCTTTGGCAATTCGGCTCATTCCTCATCGCCGTGATCATCTGCCTGGACATCGAGATCCCGGAACTCTCGGCACGCCTGCGTGATAGCGCGGTGGACCTCATTCTCTGTCCGAGTGCCACTGAAACGATCCTCGGCGTCGAGAGAGTGAATCGTTGTGCCTCCGCACGCTCCGTGGAACTCGGCTGCTACGTTGGTGTCAGCCATCTCACCGGACACTCCACCTACGAGCTCATTGATGAAAACGTGGGGCGCACCGCGCTCTACAGACCTTCCCAAGCCGCCTTTCGCCGCGAACCACGAAGTGTGGAAACAGAGATCGTCTCCTGCGGCTCCCAGACAATGCGAGTCATTCTGGACCGCCATCCCCTGGAGGTCATGCGCAGGATGAAATCCGAGACAAATCCATCCATGCTTGGCCAAAAAATAGCTGGCATTGAACGCCTGATTCACATCAAATCCCCGACTTCCCATTAATCCATTCCTGCCATGATCAAAGAATTCAAATCATTCATCCTCAAAGGTAACGTCGTCGATCTCTCCACCGGCGTCATCATCGGTGCCGCATTCGGCAATATTGTATCCGCCTTCACCAAAGGCATCGTCGAGCCTATCCTCGGCATGTTTGGCGGTGGCCCGAATCCCGATCTCAAACTTAAAATGGGGGAGAAAACCATCGAGGTGATCAAGAAAGCCGCCGATGGCACCGAATCCAAGGTGAACGAAATCGTGCCTTTCCTGCAACTCGACATCGGTGCCATCATCGGAGCGCTTATCGGCTTTTTGATCACGGCGGCTGTGATCTTCTTCGTCATCGTCAAACCCGCGAACAAACTGATCTCGATGATGAAAAAAGAAGAAGCTGCGGCACCACCTGCCGCGCCAGCCGCAGACATCCTTCTACTCACTGAGATCCGTGACCTGCTGAAAAAGTAACGACCTCCACCCCTGTGGCGCCGATGGTATTTCCCTGCCGTCGGCGCTTTTTCTTGCCTTCATGCCTGCGCCATCGCCGCCTGCATCAGCTTCTCCTGGGTCGCCTCGGCACGGCTGAACTCACCACCAATCCGTCCCTCGTTCAGCATCAGGATACGATCGCTCATACCGATCAACTCGGGCAATTCACTGGAAACCAGCAACACGGCTTTCCCTTCCCCGGTCAGCCTGTTGATCAGCTCATAGATCTCGATCTTCGCCCCCACGTCGATGCCACGCGTGGGTTCATCGAGCATCACCATCCGAGGTTCCGTAAGCAGCGCTTTGCCGATCACCACCTTTTGCTGATTGCCACCTGACAAGCGACCCACCACCGCTTCGAGTCCCGTGGCTTTCACCTGAAGCTGATCAAACATGCCCCGGTTCCGCTTCGCCTCCAGACTTCGATTTACCAGACCTCCGCGCGTGAAGCTGATCTCCTCCTCCAAAATGAGTCCATAGCGGCGGCGATCCTCGCTCACTAGAGCCAGACCATCGCGCAGGGCCCGAACGGGATCACCTCCCTTCAGTTCTCGGCCAGCCAGCTTTACCACACCTGTCGAGCGCGTCCCCCACGCCCCATACAGATGCATCAGCAGTTCCGTGCGCCCAGCGCCCATCAGCCCACCGATGCCGAGCACCTCACCCGCACGCAGCTCAAAGCTCACCTCGTGCAGTCGTTCATGGCCGGACTCATCCTGGACACACAGTTTCTCCACGGACATCAGCACCTCTCCAGGCGTGCTGGCGCGTCGGGGAAAAAGATCCCCAAGTTCACGCCCAACCATCTTCGAGATCACCTCCGCACGATTCGTCTCCGCAGCACGCAGCGTCGTGATCGACCGCCCATCTCGCAGCACGGTGATCCGGTCCGCGATGGCAAAGACCTCCTCCAGCTTGTGTGAGATGTAGATGCACGCGATGCCGCGCCTCCGCAAATCACGCAGGATGTCCAGCAGCACCTGCACCTCATGCTCCGCCAGCGCCGCCGTCGGTTCATCGAGAATGAGTATCTTCGAGTTCTTTCCCAGCGCTTTCACGATCTCCACGAGCTGCTTTTGCCCCACACCGAGATCCTTCACCAGCGTGGCCGGGTCCAGTTCCACTTTAAAGCGGTCCAGCAGTGCCTTCGCCTCTCGGAACATGCGCGGCCAGTCCACCAGCCCGCCCCAGCGAACCGGCTCACAGCCCAGGTAAATATTCTCCGCCACAGACATCTCATCGACCAGCGCCAGCTCCTGATAGATCACTGAGACACCCGCCTTGGCTGAATCTGCAATGCCGGCGAACTGCGCTTCGTCTCCCTGCACTTCAAAGCTTCCTTCATACGAGCCGTGCGGATGGATGCCGGAAAGCAGCTTGATCAGCGTGCTCTTCCCTGCGCCGTTTTCACCGCAAAGCGCATGAACCTCCCCCTCCACGAGATCAAACGAGACCTCGCTCAGCGCTGTCACGCCGGGAAACTTCTTCGTCAGGTTTTGTGCGCGCAGAATCATGGCTCGATGCAGACTTGCTCAAGACTTCGCGAGACCGAGGTAAGCCTTGGCATTCGCATAGCAGATGTTCTTCACCATGCCGCCCACGAGGTCGTAGTCCGCAGGCAGCAGCCCACCTTCGAGATCTTTGCCCAGCAGGTTGCATAGCGTGCGGCGGAAGTATTCGTGACGCGGGAAGGACATGAAACTGCGGCTGTCCGTGAGCATCCCGATGAAGCGGCTCAGCAGGCCCAGATTGCTCAGCGCATTGATCTGCCACTCCATGCCTTCCTTTTGATCCACGAACCACCAACCGGAGCCGAACTGCACCTTTCCCGGCGTGGTGCCATCGGCGAAATTGCCCGCCATGGTGCCGAAAACGTAGTTGTCCGCCGGGTTCACATTGTAGAGCACGGTCTT
>JBIKIA010000730.1:0-2601 GCA_044361885.1 Prosthecobacter sp.
TTGAGCTTATGAAGTTATGAAATTTGTTAAACTCTGCATCACCCTCGCTTTTTCGGCCTGCTTGCTCGCTGCAAGCCCAAACCAACCAACGTGGCGAGTCCTTCCCGGCACAGAACCTGCCTCGAAACGGGCGCTCTCAGCAGATCCCAGGACTGCTCGGGGCCAAGCTCAATGAGGTGGCTGCTTGGTATGATCGCAGCGCTGCCGAACTGACAGCGATATGCCAGCAGGAGAAATCCCTGTGGTCTGACCGCCAAGGTCGACTGCATTTCGTTTGCGAGGGACTTCTGCCGCTGCAGACGGCTGCGGCCAGTGCTGCAACGGCCTCCGGCAGCACCACGGCGACGGCGATCACGGTCACCGATGCCTTTTCCCTGCACAGCAAGGCTGGGGCCTCCAAGGTGGTTTATCTGGATTTCGACGGCCACACGACCAGCGGCACCTCGTGGAATAGCAGCTATACCGGCGGAGCGAACATCGTTACGCCACCCTACTCGACCGACACCACGGTGAGCACCGCCTTCTCGCAGACGGAACTCGACAATATCTACTCGATCTGGCAGCGCGTGGCCGAGGATTACGCGGCATTTGATGTGGACGTGACCACCCAGGAACCTGGCCTGGAGGCTCTGCGCAAGACGACTTCCACGGACACCCAGTTCGGCGTGCGGGTGTGCATCGGCGGCAGCAGCTATGACTGGTTTGCAGCGGGCGCGGGCGGTGTGGCCTATCTGAACTCCTTTTCCTGGAATTCAGACACGCCTTGCTTCGTTTTCACCGCCCAGCTCGGGAATGGCAATGCGAAATACACCGCCGAGGCTGCCAGCCATGAGGCTGGACACACCTTCAACCTGAGCCACGACGGGCAGGTGGCGCACGACACCGTGGCGGCCGTGGGATACTACGAAGGGCACGCGAACTGGGCACCCATCATGGGTGTGGGCTACTACAAGGACGTCGCCCAGTGGAGCAAAGGCAACTACCCCTATGCCAACAATCTTCAGGATGACACGGCCATCATCGCTGGCGTTGTGGGCTACCGGGCGGATGCTCATGGGGACAGCATCGTTAATGCCACGGCACTTTCCGGCACGGCTTTGAGCTCGAGCGGCATCATCGATGCGGCGCACGGATGCGGACTTGTTCTCTTTCACCACGGGTGCGGGACCGGTCAGCTTCACGGCCACGCCTGCGGCACCCTCCCCCAATCTCGACATCCAGCTCGTCCTCTATGACGGGCTTGGCAATCTGGTCACCTCGGCCAATCCCACGACTCTGGACGCATCTCTGAGCACCACGCTCTCCCAGGGCACCTATTACCTGGCTGTGGATGGCATCGGCACGGGCGATCCCCTCACGGCCTACGACGATTACAGCAGCATCGGCCAGTTTAGCCTCAATGGCACAGTGGTGCCGGTGAATGGCATGGCGCCGATTGCGGTGGCGGATGCCTCTGCGCCCACCTCAGGCACGGCGCCTCTCGCCGTGAGCTTCTCGAGTACAGGCAGTTATGATCCAGATGGCACGATCGTGGCCTACGACTGGGATTTCGGTGATGGCACCACTTCCACGCTGGCCAATCCGGTGAAATCCTACAGCGCGCCCGGCACCTACACGGCGTCACTCGTCGTGGTGGATGACAGCGGCCTTTCCTCGGTCGCCAATACCGTCACCATCATCGTGCAGAGCAACAACGTCATTTATGTGGCGGCCATCACGATGACCCTCAGCAGTTCAAAGCAGGGTTATTCCGCCACCGCCACCGTCACGGTGCGCAATCAAAACGGTGCCCTCGTGCCCAATGCCACCGTCACCGGGCAGTGGAGCGGCCTCACCACCGGAACGGCATCCAAAACCACCGGACGCAATGGCACGGCTGCTGTCACCGCCACCCGCACCAAAAGCCGCGGCACCTTCACGTTCACCGTCACCGACCTGACACTGTCGGGATACAGTTACGCACCTCTCCGCAATGTGACCAATAGTGGCAGCATTTCGACGCCTTAGTGGATTCTTAGCCATGAGGGCGAATTCCTGCCCGGCACACTCCGAGGCTCGAAGGGCGTTTCAAACCGCGAGCCATATCCTTGTGTCCGTTTCATGCGTTAGCCATGCGAACTAAGCGGTGTCTTCGCAAATAGAGCGGCCTTTGACAGGCGGGGGCATGAAGTTCGTTGAGAAGGCGCCATGTTCAACCAAACAACCCGGAGTCTGGAACTCGCCCTGCGTGACAGGGCTTCTTCATTCATTCGATAGTCATCAAAACCTGGGCCGGGCGGCGCGGGCGCAGACCCAAAGTGGTGGCTGCGCATCTCGAAGCCTTCTTTTTCATCCTGCGCACAGGCTCGCCGTGGCGTGAACTGCCATCCAAATTCGGGCTTTGGAGCACGATCTACTCGCAGTTCCGCCGGTGGTGCCTCTGCGGCCTCTGGGATGCACTGCTCGCCTGGCTCGCCCAGCAGGCCAAAGGCACTCTGCGGCATGTCGACGGCAGCTACATCAAGCTCCACCAGCACGGTCTGCAAGGCAGCAAAAAGACCCGCGAGGCAGAAGCCATCGGCCTCTCACGCGGAGGCATGACCACCAAGTTGCTTGCCGCTG
>JBIKIA010000175.1:0-8884 GCA_044361885.1 Prosthecobacter sp.
TTTGCCGATGGCATGGGCATGGGCCTTGGCTTCCAAGTGGTGACGACACCGACCGGAGTCACGGGCACGCTGAGCGCGGGAACCTTCGGCCATGGCGGTGCTCATGGCACGCAGGGCTGGAGCGACCCCGTGAAGAAGAGCATCCACATCCTGCTCATCCAGCGTGCAGGCCTGGCCAATGGAGATGCCTCGCCAATGCGGCAGGCCTTTCATGAAGCCTTTGCCGGGATGCAGAAGTGATGCGGCAGGCCTGTTCTTCACAGGTGGATGTGAACAAGAAAATCGTGCGCTTGTTTGATCCGGCGCGGAAGCTCGCCATCTGTCCCCATCCTCATCAGTGAATGGACGGCACACCACGCAAACCCAATTCGACTTCCTCACCGGGCGCGAAACCACCCTCGCGCGGGCGCTCGTCGGCGCGGACGAACGATCAGCTTGCTCTGCCCTTAACCGACTCCGAGCGAAAGGCCTCGCGGAAGCAGCTCGACTCACTCCATCCCGGCAATCGGCTACGCCTGATGTTTGGGCAGCCCTTGTTGCCGCAAGAGCCCGAGAATGGGAAGTCCCGCTGATCCGGCTGGACGGGCTCGGCATCGGCCGAGATGCAGATGGGATGCTCTCTTCAAAGACGCTCGTGCCTTTAAAGACAGGTGCGGAGGCGAGTCCCTTCATGGATCGGCAATGGGAGGTGGTCTATAAACTCTTCCCGCTCCACGCCACGGGCGGACTGGGAAAGACCTTCGAGATCGAACGCATGGAGGATGGTGACGGCTTCGAGATGACGGTGCGTGATGCCATTCTCGCGGAGACGATGGAGAAGCTCATGATCCTGCACGATGCCGGGGCGCATCCGACGGAGATCTTGGGCATCGATGACCAGGGCGACTATCTCGTGGTGAAGCAGCCGCTGGCGCAGCCTTTTGTGGATCTGGAAGAGGACCGGCTGGTGGCCATCGAGCGCGTGAAGGCGGTGCCGTGCAAGGCGCGCTTTCGCCGCAATGTCTGGGTGCTCTGGATGCACAATCAGGCATGGATCATGAGTGACCTGCATCCGGGAAACATCATGCGCGAGCCGGATGGCCGACCCTGCATCATTGACGCGCTGCTGGCACCACTGCCTCCGGGCGTGATCGAGACAGACCGATTCCTCCGCGAGGCGGTGGACGATGCCCGCGCCTGGCGCGAAGGCCGCCCTCGCCGTGCCAGCGATCCCTTCGCGCTGGTGTCGGACGATGATTTGTGATTCGTGATTGGCAGCGCGGGAGCTTTTCTCCATACTCGCCGCCCCATCATGAAAACCCGCGCCCTCCTCGCTGCCCTCGTCGCACTGTCCGCTCTCCCCGCCATCGCTGAAGATGGCTTCACGCCGCTCTTTGACGGCAAAACCATGACCGGCTGGAAGAACGCCTACGACTGGGGGAAGATCGAGGTGAAGGACGGTGAAATCCACCTCACGGGAGAGAAGAAATTCTTCGTCATCACCGAGAAGACCTACAGTGACTTCGTCTTCGAGGGCGACATCTTCCTGCCCGAAGGCCAGGCCAACAGCGGCTTCATGTTCCGCGCCCATGTGCAGCCAAACAAAGTCTTCGGCTATCAGGCCGAGGTGGATGGAGATGCAAAGCGCAAGTGGTCCGGTGGTCTCTACGATGAAGGCCGCCGCATGTGGTTCATCAGTCCGATCAAAGGCAACAAAGAGAGCGAAGACGCCTTCCGCGCCCGCGCTGGTGATGCTTTTAAACGCAACGACTGGAACACCTACCGCATCACCTGCCAGGGCAAGAAGCTCAAGATCGAAGTGAACGGCGTGGTCACCACCGATGTGGAGGACGACATGGACGCCAGCGGCGTCATCGCCATCCAGCATCACGGTGAAAAGGGCGCGACCTACAAGTTCCGCAATCTGCGCATCAAGGAGTTGAAGTAATTTTGCACTTGAATCATCTACCCATTCGCTTTATCCCGTCATGAACCATCTCCGCATCCTGCTCGCCCTCTTCGCTGTCTGCTTCACCGTTTCCTGCGCCAGCATCCGGCCCCTGTCCTCGAAGCCGCCCTACAGCTCGATCACCTTGAACAAACCTTTCTCCTGGGGAGATGGCGTCATTCTCATCAAGATCGAGATGCCAGCCGGAGAGTACAAGCCGTTGTATGAAGACGACAAGGGCTACTACTACCAGGCACCGCAGAAGATCACGGGGCGTGATTCGTTCTGGCCCCTGCTGATGGATGGCGGACTCTATCTGAAGCGCAACATGACGAAGCCCGACCAGCTCTACTTCATCCGCAACCAGTATGGAATCCCCGGCAAGGTGAACATCGGCGACCGCGCAGACGTGACGTCGAAGCCCTGACGGAAAGGGTTGGTTTCAAATGCCGGAATCCTTCGCCGCATTCATGGCCCGCGCGCTGCATGATCCGCATCGCGGGTATTATGCGCGGAGGATTCAGGGCATCGGCGGCCAGCGTGGTGACTTCGCCACTGCTGCGACTCTTTCGCCCCTGCTCGGGCAGGCTATCGCCGCCTGGATTCAGGAAAACCGACTAGCGATGCCCGAGGTGCGGCATGTGATCGAAGTGGGGGCTGGCAATGGCGCACTGATGGAGATGGTGCGGAAGTCACTCGGCTGGTGGCAGAGGAGGAAGTTGCAGTGGCACATCGTCGAGTCTTCGGTGGCTTTGCGGGGGCAGCAGAAGCAGCGCCTTGGCAGCGGAGTCACATGGCATTCGCAGCTCGAAACAGCCCTGGAAGCCTGCTCTGGCGCTGCCTTTATCTACCACAACGAGCTGCTGGATGCCTTTCCCGTGCGGCTCGTTCAATGCCATGAGGGCGAATGGCAGGAGGTCTTTGTGGAGTTTGAAAACGGACGTGTGCGTGAGTTGTTCAGGCCGCTGGAGGTGGAGCCTGCATTCTCCGTGCTTTCCCACATGCCGCAGCATGCCCAGCAGCGCTGCGAGCTTCATGAGTCGGTGCGCGAGTGGCTTCACGGCTGGGTGCCGGAATGGAAGCGCGGGGCGATGCTGACGGTGGATTATGGGGACACCTTTCCCGCACTGTATCAGCGACGTCCTCGCGGCACGCTGCGCGCCTATTTGATGCATCAGCGTCTGGAAGGCATGTCGATCTATGAGAATGCCGGAAGGCAGGACATCACGGCGGATGTGAACTTCACGGACTACCGCGCGTGGGCGGCGAAACTCGGGCTCGTGGAGATCGGCTTTGCCACACAGGCGGAGTTTCTCCAATCACGCGTGCCGGGCGCGAGCGGGCCGATGCTGGATCCCGATGGAGCGGGCGGTGCCTTCAAGGTCTTAATGCACCGTCGGGTGGAGCATTGAGCAGCGGGCGAAGATCCACCGGCTCCGGGCGCCCCCCGATGGTGGCTTTCGCTTCGCTGAAATTCCAGACGCCGTCGGTCATCGTGGCGACAGCGTGGATGCTGGCCGAGCCATTGGGGCCGGACACAGGCACGTTGAGGTCAGCGGTGCCGGTGTTGTTGTTGATGGAAACGTTCCCCGTGACGAGCCAGCCCTTGGTCATCGGTTCACCGAGAGCCTCACGCATCACTTCGGATTTTTTCGCGGCTTCAAAGGCCGCATCTCCAGGGCCAGAGCGCCAGAGCATCGCAAAAGTAAAGAACATGACGGCCATCATCAGCCCAAAAACGAGCACGACGAGCAACGCACATCCCCCACAACCAAAGGCCACGCCCTTTCCCACGGCGGCTGCATTCTCCTGCTGGATGTTCGTGGGATCGCCAAAGGGACGTTCGGTGCTCATGGCCTTGGTGGTGGATGAAGTTAGTGACAGCCACAACCCGAGCCACACGAACCACGAGATGGTGCAGCGCTGGCAGCACCGCTGCCTCCACCCATGATCCCAGTGCCGCCGATGGGCACGCGCCGCACGGGCTGACCGCTGTCGGGATGCTGAGTGAGAGCCGAGTCATTCATGCTCTGGCGGATCTCGAAGCGCTTCGGTGGATCGCCTTCAAACTGGGGGATGGTTTCGTAAACGTAGGTGGGCATGGGAGTGAAAGGTCGAATGACGAAGCACGAATGACGAAACCAGGGTGGAAAAGCAAGCCTGGAAACAAAAACGGCGTCCCGGGATGACCGGGACGCCGTGTGAGTGGTTAGCGAAGGTTACGCTGCCTGTTCGTCGATGCGCACAGCTTTGTAGCCGCCGATGCCCTTGAAGTAGAGCAGGAGCAGGAGGTAGATCGCTGCCATCGTCATCGGGATGTAGGAGTCAGCCTTCAGAGTGGCGCGGTCGCCCTTCTGGTCAGCAGTGACGACGGCCTGCTGCTTCGGAGTCTTCTCCTTGGCATCCTTGGCTTCGCCGAGCTTCTTGCCATCAAGGCCGAAGGCTTCGGTGGAGGCTAGGTTGAGGAAGGTGGAAGCTTTCTCAGCTTTGTATTCCGCGTAGATGGCGGAGTCAGCCTTGTTCAACTCTTCGCCAGCGAAGCGGTCTTTGCAGTAACCAAGACCAGGACCACCGATGAGACCGGCGGAAAGCATGCCGATGCCGCCCATGATGGACATGGCGACAGCGCCCGTCTGCGGATAGCGGTCACCGACGACAGCAAGCATGGTGGGCCAGAAGAAGGTCTTGCCGACGGCATAGATGCCAAGGGCGACGAGGGCCATCGTGAAGGATTCCATGGTGCTGGCGAGGTTCAGACCGACGCAGGCAATGATGGAGCAAACCAGAAGCAGACCGATGGGGGAAAGCTTGAGGGTTTTCTCGATCCAATGAGCGCAGAAGCGCAGGCCGAACATGATGGCGGAGGTCCAGATGAAGAGGTACTTGCCCTGCTCAGAAGTGAAGAGGTTGCCAGTGATGTTCTGAATCCAGCCGTCGGTGCCGAGTTCCACCGCGCCGACCATGGCGTGAGTGACGAAGAGCACGAAGAGGATGAAGGAACCGATGGAACCCTTGGTAATCACCGTGACGGCGATGAGGAGCAGGCCGCCGATGGCGTAGCCGATGACCTTGGCATTGTCAGGGGAGAAAGCCTTGCTGATGTCGCCGAAGAACAGGGAGAGCAGGTAGCAAACCACGACTGCACCGAGGATGCCGACGGGCTTGAACATCTGAACGAAGCTCGCGCCTTTTTCGGCAGCTTCGGATTTCGGGAACTTCTGACCCAGGAACATGATCGCGTAGAGCACGGTCGGGACGAGATACAGGGCGAGCTGAATTTTCCAGCCGAGCTGCATTTTGTCATCGAGGATCCAGCCAGCGACAGAACCGAGCACCATCCCGGCAGGCCAGGAGGCGTGCAGGATATTGAGGTAATGAGTGCGGTTCTCAGGGAAGAGAGTGGCGACGAGCGGGTTCGCCACAGCTTCGAGGGTTCCGTTCGCGTAAGCGAAGATGAACATGCCCCAGAAGAGGAAGTTGTAGGCGTTCTCAGGCGTGCTGGCACCGAAGGTGACGAAGGCGGAGAGGACGTGGCAGAGCAGCGCGAGAGCCACCAGTTTGCCATAGCCGATCTTGTCCACGATCACACCGCCGATGATGATGCCGAAGCAGAAGCCGGAGAAACCAGCGCCGCCGATGGCACCGAGCTGGGCTCCCGTGAAGCCGTACTCCTTGCCCCAGTTGTCAAAGATACCGCCACGGATGGCAAAGCCGACGCCGGCAGCCAGGATGGCCATGAAGCCAGCCCAGAGGAGGCGCATACGATTGTTTTCGCTCATAGAAGATTAGATAAGGTTGGTAGGATGATGAGGTGATGATGTAACCGCCAGTCGGGACCAACGAATAAAGCTGGGCGACAGGCGGGGGTGGTTTTAGTGGGCGAGTCGGGGGGTGACAAGATAAAAAATGAGCGGCCCCAAAGGACCGCCCATTCTGGAAAAGTCTGAAAGAAAACCCGATCAATGCCCGCCGATGGCAACGGGCTTGTAACCGCCCTTGGCCCGGAACCACAGGAACATGCCGAGATAGCAGACGAGCATGAAGCCTGGAAGCACGGCGATGTTCGTGAAAGCACCGCGTTTGCTGTCGGCCTGGACGGCATTGAGTTCCTTTGCCGAAGCCTCGTCGAGCACTTTGATTTTCTCCTGATCGAGGCTTGGCGTTTCACCAAAGATGCTGGGTTTCACCGGGCCGGCGACTTTGGCGAGCAGGGCACCGTGATCTTTGGTCAGGCGCTCATGCATGTCCTGATCCTGCTGGTAGCCGATGAGAGGACTGCCGAGCACGCCGAGGAAGAGCACGCCGACGGCGGAGACGCCGTTTAGGGTGAGCGCGCCGCCTTTCGGGAACTGCTCGGAGGTGAGGCCGAGCGTGGTGCTCCACAGGAAGGTTTTGCCAAACGCATAGATCGTGGAAGCGGCGACGATGGTCCAGCCGACGCTCTTTGATAGAAGCATCAAGCCGCCGATGGCTATGCCGGAGCCGAGAACGAGCAGCCCGATGGGCGAGAAGCGATGCACGATGGGGCCTGCGTAAAAACGCAGGATGGTCATGATGGCGGAGACATACACGAAGACCCAGGCGGCGAAGTTGGGCGAGTCAGCAGGACCGTTGAGCTTCAGCAACTCGGGCATCCAGCCATCGGTGCCGAGCTCGGTGGTGGCGAGCGGGCCGATGATGATGAGCACGACGAGGAAGAGCCAGTTGCCAAGAGACTGCGTGTAGAGGCCGATGGCGACTGCGACGACTCCGGCGATGGCGAGATCGTAGGTCCAGTTCACTTCCTTGCCCGCCATCTGATACACGGCGGCGACGATGAGGGCGGTGATCATGAAGAACCCGACTGCGCCGACTTCCTTCAGCATTTCGCGGTAGCTCACACCAGCGGCCACGCGCTCATTGACGGGGAATTTGCAGGGCAGGATCAGCAGCGCGTAGAGCACGACGGGCACGAAGCAAAGCGCGAAGCGGAACTTCCACACAGCATCAAAGCCGAGGGTGGTGTTTGGGAAGAGCGCACAGAACAGCGCCCCAAGCGCGAGACCGGCGGGCCAGCCTGCATGGAGGATGTTCAGCCACTTCGATTTCTCTTTGCTGAACACTGTGGCGACGACGGGATTGATGAAGGATTCGACGGTGCCATTCGCCACGGCGACGAGCAAGGTGCTCCAATAAAAAGAGGTGAAACCATCCGCATTCAGAGTCAACACCAGCGAGACGAGGTGACAGACGATGGCAAAAATCGCCACCGTCTTGTAACCGATCCAGTCGATGATCAGGCTAAAGAAGATGATGCTCAGCGCGAAGGGCCACATGCCCGCGCCATTGATCGCACCCTTTTCGTTTTCGGAGAGGTTAAAGCCGTCCTGAAGCAGGCCGATGGTGTTGGCGCGGACGCCGAACACGAAGGACGTGGCGACGAGGGCGATGAAGCAGGCCCAGAACAATTTCATGTCGGGCCGCGGGTCGGAGGATGTGTGGGAGCTCATGGTTGGGAGAAAGCGGCGGGATTACAGGGGAAACCCTGCAAGGCGGCAATCCTTTTTTCCAATGAACTCCCAGCGCTATCGAGCTGGACTCAGCCCCGCTTCATCACCCGCTTGTAGATCACGAGCACGAGCAGGGAGCCGAGGGCGGCGATGCCGATGCTGCGGAAGTTGATGCCATCCGTCGCTCCCCAGCCGAGGAGATTGGTGGCGATCAGATTGCCGACGACACCTCCGATGATGCCGAGAATGATGGTGCGGAAGATGCCATTCGAGTCGTTGCCCGGATGGATGAATTTGCCAAGAATGCCGCCAATAAGGCCGACGATGATCCAAGAGAGAATGCCCATAAGGCTCTCAGGCTACCCAAGTTTGCCGTCCGACGTCAATCCTCATTTCCGTCACTTCGCCCGTGGCTGCATGTAATAAGTGCCGTTGGTCATGGTGTAGGCGTTGGCGATGGGCATGCGCTTCAGGGCGTGCTCGGCACCCCAAGAGTCGGAGTAGAGCAGCTCGCTGGTCTTGGCGTTGTAGCCGATGATCAGGCGCATGTGTCCGCCATTGGCCTGGGGAATTTCTTTTTCCGGCAGGAGCCCAAGCGAGACACTCCACATGATGGGGATGCCCTGGTCGATCAGGGCCGCGACGGTGCGCTGGAATTTGCCGAAGCCGGAGCGGTCGCGCTCGGTGCGGGCCACTTTCAGCACTTCGCCATCCATCTGCTCGACGATCTCATTGATGTAGATGGTGCCGCCGCGCGGGCTGGCATCGACTTCGGGCTTCTTGGCTTTTTTGGCCTCCTTGTTGTAGTCGTCCACCTTGTCCATGAACTTCTTGAACTCCCAGTCTTCGATGACACGCACACTGACGCCCATGCGGCCTTCGAGCTTGTTCAGCGCGGCAAGCATCTTGTCTGGGCTCGTACCGCCGCCGTCGGAGGTGTCGGCGATCTGCGCCATCTCGTGCTGATCCACCGGGATGCCGTAGTATTTAAAGACGCGCTCAGCCGTGGCCACGGCGCAGTAACCCTTCGGGCCTTGATCGACCATGGGCACGTTGGCGATCACGACATCGCCGCTCTCCTCGCGCTTCACATTGCTCACCAGACTGCCACGACCCACTGGAGCAGCGGCGGACGCAGTCGCCACGGTGCTTCGGCCACCCGCACCGACATTGGCGACGCGCAGGCGGATGAACTCGGCGCGGAAGGGGATGTCGCGGCTCTTCATTTCTCGCTGGTAACTGTACTCGAGCAAGTAAGCGCTCGGAACTTTCATCCAAACGAGACCCTCGGCAGCCACGGCGCTGGATTTGTCTTTCCCGCGCTCGGTTGGGCTGACGGCGAGACGCTTCGAGATGGCATCGCTCAGTTCTTTGACACGGGCTTCAAACTGATCGCGTGTGTTGATCAGCGTCTCCGCATCGCCGCGGTTGTAGAGGGAGAAGGTGAGTTTCGCCGGATTGCCCTCGG